>JAFOHE010000061.1 GCA_017421975.1 Pseudomonadota bacterium | reverse complement strand
GGGCATTGCTGTCTGAAAGTTATCGTCACTATTATCGAGAATCCAGGTTACACGCGAAGCCAAGCGAGCCGTATGTACCCGCAGCGTAGCGCGTGGTACATAGGTGAGCCGTGAGGGCGTATCTGGTGGCGTAACACGCCGCCAGATAGCCCGAACACGCGTGGCGTATCGGCACAGCCGATAGCCACGCCACCCAAAAATGAAAAAAATCATTAAATCATTCTGGACACGTGAGTCACGACTCATACATATATATATAATATATAATATATTATATCTATTTTTTAGCCTTTTCGCAATCCAGCTTGAGCTGCGCTATCAAAGCTTCTTTTGAGGGGAATACGCGTTCATCGCGCAAAAAAGCGTCGAACTGGACGCGAATATCGTGACCATAAATATCGCGGCAAAAATCGAGAATATGGGTTTCGACGACCGTCTCGACTTGTCCAAACGTGGGCGTCTGCGTCACAGCCGTAACAGCTCTGTAGGGCGTGGGTTCACGATCAATATATACCGACGTGATGTATGCGCCGCGCTTAGGAATGACCTGATCTGGCGCGTGGATATTGGCGGTGGCAAAGCCTAGTGTGTGACCGCGCTGAGCGCCTTTCTCGACGCGTCCATAGAGGGTATAGGGATCAAGCAGCATGGCATTGGCTTCGGCGATCATACCATTTTGGAGCGCCGTGCGAATACGGCTCGAACTGACAGGCAGCCCCAGATACGGCTCCATGACGAGGGAGTGGAGTGCGATGTCGTTTTGGGCGCAATATTGGCGAAGCAAGCGGATATCGCCAGCTTTGTTGGCACCAAAAAAGAAATTGTTGCCCAGAACGATGGCCGCAGGCTCGATGGGAAGCAGGACGGTCTTGAAAAATGCTTCGGGCGAGAGACGATAAATCTTATCAAAGGGCAGGTACAAAACCTCATCCAAGCCAAGCGATGCCAGCAGTTTGACTTTGACGGCTTCGGGATGGAGGAAAAAATGAGGGACGGGATGAAAAAACTGGCGTGGATGCGGCGTAAACGTCATCGCAACAGCACGTCCAGCCCAGCTTCGGGCGAGATCAATCGTCGTCTGAATCAAATGGCGGTGACCGATGTGGATGCCATCAAAATTGCCAATCGTAAGGACTGTAGAAAAATCGTTCATACCAAGTCCTCTAGTAATTGCTGAAATCAAAGCGTATGGCGAGCTGAAAATCGACGTAAGCATCAGGCTGAACGATGCTCGTCAAAATATTTCCGCCTGTTTGTTTTTCATGATTAAGGCGCGTCTGTGTGTCATCGGGGATTTCGGTCAACAAAAACATGAGATGTACAGAGAGTTCGAGCCATATTAACGCGCTGAGGTGATAAGCGCCCCCAAAGATTGCGCCGACGTTCCCCCCCCAGATTGCGCCATCCATGACGGTGGCAATGGTAATGCCGAGGTGGAGGCCGGTAAAGAGTTTCCACGAATCGTTTTGCCAAATATGGTATCGAGCGCCAGCGGAGAGATGAAAGAACCAGAGGCTTGCGCGTTCATCCTCAGAAATATCGCTGTTTGCGTCATACGTCTCTTTGTTGAGGCAAGCTTCATCGACGTCATCGAGTTTGTAATACGTCGTTGCCGCATCTGTAAAAGCGCCATTGACGACATCGACAGGTTTACATGAGACGTGTGTGACGCGGGAATTTTGCCAGCGCATACGTGCCATATCAAAGCGAATCTCGACTTCATCGATAATGAAAAGATCGTCGAACGGCAAAAGGACATCGGCATAAAGATGGAGAGACCCGTTTGCATTTTCGCGCGTAGAGAGCGTCGGATAATAGCCAGGTTCAGGTGTCACGCGGTATTCGCGCCCGACATCGTTGGTATAATAATCCATGAGGGGAATGCCGAGCCCGAGGCCGAAGCCAATAGACTGCGCAGAGGCTTCGTGAGGCGCAAAACAGGTGAATGCAAGCCATGCTGTCAGAAGGAACAAAATCTCACGAAGAATGTTCACAGCAATCTCCGATGATGAGGACGATACCGACTTGAAAAGCTCGACACCAAGTGAAGCCACGCAGGGAATCTGCCACAAAGAAAAAAAAAGGCGACCGAAAGCGGTCGCCTCTGAAATAGCAACGAGTGGACTCGAACCACTGACCTGACGGGTATGAGCCGTCTGCTCTAACCAACTGAGCCACGTTGCCATATCTCGGAGCGATGATCCTCTCATCTCTCGTAGGACGGAACGCTTATGGACTTTTTTTAACCATAAGTCAAGAAAAAAATGTTTTTTGTAATGTTTTAACGGTCGGCTAAAACTTTTTTGCGTCTATTGAACTTTGTTACTTCCATGCGCCCCCAAATCGCGGCACCATCGTGCATCATTTTGGGTGATACATCATCTGCAGCCATCCTTTTGCACACAAAACCAAGCAAAAAAAAAGCACTGCCGAAGCAGTGCTTAATAGAATTAGAAACTGTATTTGGCCTGGAGGAAAACGTAATTGGGCCCCGTCGTTCTGTTTCCGAAAGTCGATGAATCTTCACCGAAGTGGAACAATCCCCCTGCCACGATAGACGCGCCTTGCCAGAAGCCAAACGTCATACTCGGCATAAAGATCGCACTCGGATCTATCAAATTCATGACGAGCGAAAGACGAAGCAAAATCTGCTCATTGACCATCTTAAAGTCGGTATTGACCATGAGATAGTGCTCAAGGTCGTTATCACCGAACTCATCTACGAAACCGTAGATGTATTGCATATTGACGTAAAACCACTTCGTGAAGGAGTTATCCCAACCGACGACGGCCTTGAAAAACCAACCCTTATCAACCTGCATTTCGTTGAATTTGTTGCCATTGATGTCGATAAGGATGGGCACATCATCGTGGAATGTAAATGAAAATTCACCCCAAAGACCGACGCCGCCCAACCAATCGAGGCTCGTCGCGAAGTCGGCGCCCACGACCCAGACTTCCGGATAGACGACATCGACATCCGTATAAGCCGTCAACGTTCGAATCAAGTCATCCTGGCCAAAACCATCCATGATATTCATGAGACGACGACGTTCTTCATCTGATCCTGCGACGAGGCCAATGTAAGTATCGATGGCCTTCGAGACGTTGTCGTTCGTCGAAACGGCATTGACGTCAACCGTATAGGGCTGCATATTGTGATCATAGCCGTGGTAAGCCATGAAATTGAGGTCAACGCCCAAAAGCGTAAAGCCGACGCGGAGTGCAAGTTGCGAATTTTTGATGTTAAAATCCGGTTCAACAACATGCACATCGTAAAGAATTGTACCATCATAATCGAGGAAAAGTTCCTGAAGATCGACGAGGTTATAGAGCGTCTGTGATTTGACAAAACGACGGAACTCGTTCGGCTCACTAAATGCATATTCAGAAGATTGCGGCACCAGACCTGATTTGAACTTCGGCACCCAGACAAACTGAATCTGAAAATCGCCAAAAACCGTATAATCCTCGCCCTCAACTTCCCACGTTGGTGCATACGTAATATTGACCATCTCGTTTGCGACGCGGCGACCAAAATCCTGATAATCCTCAAGGTCAAGCCCATTAACAACGCTCGTCGGATTAAAACGGTCAGCCGAACCCCAGTCTATGATCTGACGCCCAAGTTTGATATCCAAACCATCGACGATGAAGTCACTGATGCGGATATAAAGCGCTTCACTTTCAATATAAAATGGATCGACGGCACTGCGCGACTGAAGCGTCTTTAACGCTGAAACATCCGAATCCCCGGAATACGTCAAAGAAAGGTCGGCTACGGCATCGACGCTTCCCCACGTAAATGAGCCTGTGAAACGTACTGTATTGTCCGAACGATCAAATAAAACCGGACTCACGTCATCGGGACGATCCTGTCCCCCCACAGTCATGCGAAGGTCACTCAAAATGTAACCCTTATAACTAAATTCCTGTGCCTGTGCACTCGCGCATAGACTGGCACTCAAAAGACATCCTAGTAGTGCATATTTTAGTTTGTTCATTGGAAACCCCAAAACAAGGCCGTTTCCAATGTTTATGGAAACGGCGAAATAGACGGGCGAACAAACGTCAAATCGTGCAAGTTATTCACAAAAAAGATGTGCGATACGGATGTCTTTAAGGGGGAAAGCCCCCTACGCGGCTATGCCTGACGTGAAAACAGCTCACGCCCGTCTCCACGTCAGGCATACGCCACTACCCCCTGTGCGGGGAGCCCCCCGCAACGCCCCCAAGTAACGCAAAATCGTTTATAAGCACAAATAATATGAACATAACATTATTTGAATATTCAAAAAAACGTAACAAAACACTCAGCGATGCCATGAGGGAGCTTAATCCGTAAAATCGTGAACATTGTTAGATAATGCATTATTTTTGCATGAACATTCAAAAAAAACGTAACAAAACACTCAGCGATGCCATGAGGGAGCTTAATCCGTAAAATCGTGAACATTGTTAGATAATGCATTATTTTTGCATGAACATTCAAAAAAACGTAACATAACACTCAGCGATGGCAGAACAATAAAAGGGAGGGCAAAGTTCACACCTACATGTAGGTGTGAACTTTGCCCCCCTTTATGAATAATGCCAGGCAAAACCTGTTTGTTACGAAAAAAATTGAATGTTCACATAAGAAAGCATCATTTTGAAAAATTTACATGAATATAAATTTAGCTTGTGTGTTCAAGAAATTCCCTGCAACTCGCCTATCGCGGATTAAATGTCAGACGATGCGCAATCCCCTGATCCGACTGCGATTCACCGGCATTCGGGAAAAGGAGCCATAAATCATCTTGCTTTAACTCGGGATCGGGCAAATAGAGGAAACGAGCATTTTCATTGAGCATAATATCGCTGGACATACGCTTAAGACTCGTAAATGTGAGCTGTCCGGAAAACATATTCTTCTCGCCCGTCACAAATCGCTTCAGCGAAGATTTCCGCGTCAGCATAGAATCAGCAAGCAAAACGAGCTGTAGCGTGCCATCGATATAAGCAAAACGCACGTCACTAAGTTTTTCATTTCGATTAGGGACGAGAGAAAAATTGACAAGCGCTTCATTGTTCAGTGAAAGCGTGCCACTCTTTCTTTCCTTCGAAGCAAACAGAGCATAAACAGCTCCCTGACGTTGCAAACCCGCACGATAATCCGGACTGATAAGCACGATATCGGGATTTCCATCATTATTGAGATCCGGCATCTGATCTGTAAATCTCAAATTTGAGCGGGGCTGCGGGGCAACGATTTTGAGCGGTGCAATCTCGGGACTCGTCGCATTGTAAATCTTATTTTTTTGATGACCAATGTCGTAGAACACGTATGCCGTCGCATAGACTTCGTAATAAATATTCTTCGTATTCTGTGAAAGCAGAACGAGGTCGAGATGACCATCGAGATTAAAATCGAGAATCTGCCAGTCAGATCCGAGGTTTTCGTCATCAATGCCTTCGATGGTGAGTACGTTGTTTATCTCCGTCAGCGAATAGATACCCTTGTTTCTGCTGACGACATCTTTGACAATAAAGAAAGAGCCGGCATCAGCCTTATCAATGCTTCGAATGGGCGCGCCAATGAGCAAATCGAGCTTACCGTCCCGATCGATATCCGTCATCTCTATTTTTGCGCCGAGTTTCGCATCAATTTCACCGTTAAGCACAAAAGAGATGGCTTCTGATTTGAGCGTACTTTCGGAGAGATTAAGCGTCAACGGCTTTGTAATTTCTGAAGGCAACACAATCGTCGTCACGACGCCGATAGCCTTTGACGTTTTGAAAGACGGCAAAGAGAGTGTCAACCATGTCTTTGAGCCATCATCATTCGAAGTGAGCAAAACATCCTGTATAGGCGTATTTTCTGGCCCAATGATGTTGATATCGCACGCATCCGGTCGGAAGAGCCATGCACTTTTTTCACTTTGTGCCGCATCCATCATGCAGATCACACTTCTGTTGCCCATTCCCCCTTTAGAAAACCAAACGTGATAATCCTTATGATTGTAATGTACTTTATGTATGTGGTCGGCCAGTGTCCCACCCTGTGAAGGCGCGACGATCGTCAAAAATGGATTATCCTCAAGTCGCGTATCTGGCGTCATGCGAAGGGCATCATTGATCACAACATAAGCACCCGTATTGGGTCGATCATCAGGATCACGCGTCGTGCGAGCGATAACGTCGTTCTTTTCATCGCCGTTAAAATCGCCGAAAGCCGCACCAAATCCGAGGTTCATGTTCTGATCACCGCTCACGAAGACGTCAGGCCGCATCTCACTTTTGACAGAATCGACGAATTGCGGTCCGCCGAGATAAACATTGACAGTACCGGCATTGGGAGCCCCGACGATATCCGCATAAGGCGCGGAAACGATGAGATCTGGGCGTTTATCACGATTCACGTCCTGTGCCGCAAGCTTAAATCCAAACTGTCCCCCTTTGCCTACGATTCTCAAATCTTCCGGCTGAACCACAGAATTTTGCGGCCATTTCGATGCATCAATGACATAGACGGCTCCTTCGGCGTTTGCATTTTTGATGAGGCGATTCGGCGCCGAAACTGCGAGATCGGTACGTCCATCGCTCGTAAAGTCACCTGCAGCCAAGCTATAACCAAACATCGCGCCTGGTTGTGACCCCTTGATACGGATGCCCCACGATGGTTCGGCTTCCGAAAGATTGACCGTCGTTCCCGAATACTTAAACGGATAATAGACGATGGATACAGAACCAGCAGTTTTTTGATTATCAAAGGTGTCAAAAGGCATCCCCAAAGCGATGTCCATCAAACCATCATCATTGAAATCCCCCGCTGCGCACGTGTAAACAGTTTTGACGTTTTTCGAAGTCGAGCGGGAAAAAATTGTCTTACCGTAGAGCTTCCCAGATATGTTGTGATACTTCGTATCCCAGGATCGGCGCATCGTGAGCAGAATGACGTTCGTCGTCGTCGATGTCAGTGAAGAAGCAGATGTCGAAGTTACGTATGATGCGGCAATATCCTCAATATCGTCGTGATTGAAATCGCCGACGCACATCTGAATACCCAGATTTGAATCGCCTTCAGCGCCTGCAAAATAGACATCCGTCACGCGCTCATCAAGAACCGAATAATACCCGCGATCCAATTTTTTGCCGCTGTTAATCACGTAAATTCTGCCGTTTTGTCCTGGTTCCGAAATCGCGATATCCTTGAGTCCATCCCCATTGAAGTCGCCCGTCACCATATTCATACCGAGTTGTCCGTTCGTCGTCATACCGTCGAAGCGATAATCAAACGACTGCCATAGCGTCATATCGCGACGTCCCGTAAGATCATCGTCTTTTTTGCCGAGGAGAACATACACGGAACCGGCATTGCGAACGCCATACGGGCTCATGCCAGGGGCTGCAAAGACAAGATCATCCAAGCCATCGCCGTCAAAATCGACGGCAACGGGATCCATGAGCCTTGCACCAGACTCATGGCTCAAACCTCCGACAATCTTAGCTTCCGAGAGCGTGATTTCGCCAGACGCCGTCGCATACGGCATTGAAGCCTGTGTCGGCTGTGGCTGCTGTGCGATCGCACCGCACGGAATTAAGCCAAGTGTTGCGAAAATAAATAAGGTTTTGAGTGACTGTCGATAATTCATTTTTCTCGCTGATTATAAAATTACCCCACTGGGGGTCAATTGTCCGTAAGCATCCTGAATGGCATTGATGTTAAGCGAAGACATTCGCGGCATCTCGGCATCAAGCCACGCCTGAACAAATCCAGTATGCGGATCATTGGATTTTTCCTGAAGCCACTGCGTTTTCAGCTGCTCATACTCTTCTTCCGTCGGCGTGACAGCTGTTCTGGCTCTGAATATCTGAATCTTGCCATTTTCGACAAGCGGATCCGAAAAGAGCATCAGCTCTTTGTCCGTGACGTTTTTTAATGCCTCACGCACGACTTTGCTTGGAATTTTATCCTCATTCGCAAAATCGATGAACCGCGCATTTTCGATATAGCGATAAAGCCCACCATTTTCTTTCGTCACTGTCCGAACATCGCACTGCGGATCTGATAAAAGTGGTTTGAGCTTCTCCATCAGGCGAATATCGGGAATGTAGTCCGCAAGAATTTCCTGCGCGATCTTCAAACGAACAGCCTCATCCCGCAAATTCGGATCTGCTGGAGGAACGATATTCTTGACAACCAGAACTTCACAAAGTGCATCTTCCTTCAAGACATCAGAAACTGTTCCAAGAGGTGATCGAAAAGCCCATTTGATTTCGTCCGTGCGTTCCAAAACATAAGGATTCGTCATATCATTGAGCAGGTTGCAACTTTCCGTCTTTTTGCAAAGCTCCATGGCGGCTTTGTCACCGAATTTAATTGCCTCGTTGCGGATGCGGTTGGCATCCTGATAAGCCATGCCATCGTTGAGATCATCCCCATTGAGACTAAAAGCAAAGCGGATAAATTCGGCTTTGGGTTTTGATTTAAAACGGGCGCGGTGCGATTCAAACGCGGTTCCCATCTCCTGCGGATGCTCAGCCATAAAACTCTTCGCCACTTCCGGCGCGATCTCGTTATTAAACGTAAGCCAATCCACGCTAAAACGCCGATAATCAATCATAAAAAGTTCATGCTGTTTATCGGGGGAAATCTTATGCGCAAAATAATGTTGAAGCGTATTCGGGCGAATACTGTCTTCAACAAGTTCCTCAAGCTTCTGCACGGGATAATCAATCTTCTTGGCGAGTTCCTCTTCCGTGGCGACACCTGCCTTTTTTATATACGCTGCAAGCGTCTTTTCGATGACTTCTTTGGAAGCATGAATCTTATTTTGCTCAGCATAATTGCGCATAAACACTGTCTGAAGACAACGGTTCGACGCTTCACGCTGGAAATTGGGGTTAGCAAGCGCTCGCTTCGAAAAAACATATCCTTGGATCGCATGACCCGCAATACAACGCTTATAATCCCCCAGAGTGACATCAAAATTATCCGTGTGCACAACGACTTGATCATCGTTAAATGTTTTGTTGGCTTCCGCAATCTCCTCGGCACTGGCATTTGTCTTCGAGGGTCGTTCGGCTTTCTTAAACCCCAAATCACAAGCGCTCAGTAACGCAATACTGCTCAAACAAAACAAACAAATCAGTGAAAAATATCTGAAACTATACATCCAATAGAACTCCTATGGCTCACGTCATCATCCGCTGCGAAAGCGGATAGGCTCACTTCACGAGAAAGCCAAACCTTCGCAAGTTTTTCCGATACATCGGTTTGCGACGCATGCGTTGCCCCAAATGTACCAGCTATTTTATGTCAGAAAAGCCACTTCAAGCAAATACGTTAAGAATTCGCTTCCAAACGCGCCTTCGATACACTTTTTCCCCAATGGATAACAAAAAAAATCAGTTTTCGATTGCAGGAATTTTCAATTCACGCGCAAAATCGCATACCTGTTGTTTCAGCTGGACAATGCTTCCTGTACACTGAGGCGGCGGCGGACATGCCTGCGCCTCACGCGCACAAGCGCCATCCGCATCGCAAAGCGACTGAAAATAACCAATATCTTTCAATAGAAAACGGTGCCCTTCTTCAATGCGCGAAAGATCGTACATATTCTTTTGACCATACACACGCCAAAACGCATGACTTAAACCGACGGGCATCATATCGACAGCCTGAAGACGAACCGCCTTCTCATGACACGTCGTCGTCGGATCTTCGATGATCTCCGTCGCTGTCGTCATCGTCTCATGTGACTGCTTCAAAAAAGTATCGGGCGTAATATCCGGATCCGTACCCAGCGCATAACCGGCTTCGTCATAAACGAGGCGCATCTGCCGATTCTGGCACTGCTTAAAGCACATGTCTTCGCTACACGCGTCGAGACACGACGTCAAAAAAGTCTGCGGATCCGACGACAACGCATTGAGTTCCTTGATACTCAAAGGATTGGGATACGTCGATTTGAAAAAGATCTGTGTGGATGCAATACAAATCGCGAGAACGAGCGTCATCATGCCGAGCCTGAAAATGTCCAGACAACAGGCGTGATTCCGCGTCTCCGAATGATCAAGCTTTTCCCCAAGCGCATACGCAACTGCGCCCGTATATTGTGAGCAATACGAAGGTCGGTTCGGATCGTAAATGATGATCGGCACAAAATCGACGCGTTTCCACTGACATCGCGATAATTCATACGTTTTGTGATTATCCGCCGTGTAAGCAATCGACTGATTGGGTTTCGCACAATTGCGCCACGTTCCTTCCACAAAACGTCCAAACCGGAAGAGATACTGCCGGTTCCAAAACGACCACGAAATGATCACCCACACCGCCGAAATCACTGGCAACGCCAGAATGATAAGCCAGGCAAAAAAGACGGACGGCACATCATCGCTAAAAAAACGAAGCGCCGTAAACGTCGCTGCACCCACGCCAACAGCAATGCTAAACAACACTCTGAACCACAACTGCGACAAAAAACTCGGCGTCAAAAACGACATTCTGTCCCGTTCCGTAACGAAACGACGATTTTTATCATCCAAGATTTCAAACGCCGTCGATGAGAAAGGATTCTCCTTCACATCATCTGGCCTGAGCGCGGATTTGGCAAATCCCCCATTGCGCCACACCGTGATCATAATCATCGCCAACAGCGAAAATAACGCCACGATCCAGGCACGCACAGGCGGCGTATGTTCCTGAAACTGCGTGAGAGAAGGCTTCCATGCCGCCACTCTGGCTTCTTCATTGCCTTCCTCGACGTTTGGTCTGACCTTCGCCGGCACAATACACTGATCCGCCTCATAACAATAGCCATACCACTTTTCAGCAGCTGTCAACTGCTCCGCTGCCGCCGACGTCGGCACATCCAAAAGCCGTTGACGGCGCACATTTCCTTCACCAAAAATATACCATTCTACGGCTGGCATACGATCGGCAATCGAAAAACCACCATCATGAAGCCTGATCGACGACGGCAAATTCTGAACACGCGCATCGGCATAAAACACCTTACCTTCAGGCACAAGCTTCATCGTCTTCACATCAAGCACAACAAACGCCAGCTCCCGCTGATTCTCCGTCAGTCGGTTCAGTTCAAGAACGAGATAACCCTCATCCGTCGGCACGGGCGTCACACGTTCTATGCGTGGCCACTGTGATCGATCCCCCAAAGCGTCAAACGCCGAAAAGGGCAGACGCGCAATCGGCGTCCCCGTTTCGACATTCCAGCGAATCAGCGCATATTGCCCACCCTCGTGGCACGTCGTCAGCACATTTCCCTTGAGAAGCGCAAGCCGTCCAGGCGAACTATAATCCATGACAGCCATACGCTTCCACGTCATAGCACTCGTATCTACCGATTGGGAACGATTATCATCCCCACCATCCAAAACGAGCGTCTCTCCATCCGCCAAAATCATGGGCGCATCATCTTTGACACGCCAATACTTGGCTTCATAGCGATTTTGTAAAACATTGCCCATGCGCGCAACGATACGCACGATGTTCAAATCCGAAGTCACACCCATAGCCCGCGTCGAACTGCCGCCAATACCCCGCACACTCGCTGTCGCATTGAGATGCGCCGTGACCCGCGTTCGCGTATCAAAGCGATAATAATGAATCCAGTTCTTGTCCCGATTGATGACGAGCATACCCGTCTCATCCAGGCGATATTCCGCATCAGAATGAAGCGGCTGTGCCAGTTCAATGGACACCGGTGATTCAAACGTCATGCCCTGACGCGGCCACCAGGTCAGACGCGCCTGATCCACCTGAACAAGACGATCCGGCTGCCAGACAAAATCCAGGTGCTGCGTTATATCAATCGGCGCTGACAAACGTTCGGTCACATGGCCATGATCAACCGTGAGAATCTTCAACGTGCGGACACTCGAAGCCCCCCCGTCTTCCATGACCAAAAACGCCGCAAAACGTTCACCAACAGGTTTAGCCAATGCCACGGCCTCAGCCCACGGACGCGTCCAGGTCACCTTGTCATTTTTATCACTGACAGCATAAAGATGATCCGCATCCGCATAAAAAAGCGTCTCCCCCACGGCAGCCAATGAACGAAGCTTCCCCGTCTGCGCCGTAATCGTCGGCGAAAAGGCATGCACCGTCTTCTCACCATCAAATACGATGCGATAAAGTCCTTCCTCCTGATCGCGGGTGCAAATGGCCCCAGATAAAACATCCAAGCCATTTTCTTCCTGCCAAAAACCAGAGTCCGGCTGGCAAACGAGCGCAGGTTCAGGTTTCTGCGCCCATGCCGCAGACGGCAACAGACAGACAGCCACCCCCAAAATCAGGCCCATGTTCCGTATCCGCCAGTCTCGCTTCATTCCCGTTATCCTCGTCTATGCTTTGATAAATCTGTCAAATCTCGGTGTTTTTTGTGGGGGGAAGTCTCCCCCTACGCGGCTATTTTTATGTAGTGACGTTCCTTGGAAATATATTGACATTCCATCGAACGTCACTACATAAGAATACGCCGCTACCCCCTCGTTCTCCAAGGTGTCTTAGGAAGATATGTGGCTTCCGTTTCCCAAAAAAACCACAGGCGCCACGCAAGCGCTACGCATACGCCTTTTATCGCATATTACATATAATGATGCGAAAAACCTTCAAAAAATATACACGCGTCAGGGCGTTGGAGGCTGGAGACTGGAGATTGAACATACTTATTAACAGGGCATACAAAAAATTTTTCAAACTGTTTTCATTTTGAGCTTGCGGAAAAATTCTGTTTGCTCACTTTGGCTTTTTTGGGCTTGCGGAAAAATTCTGTGCGCCTACTTTGGCCTTGTGAGCTTGCGGAAAAATGCCACAATTCTGGCAAGTCACGTCGTCGCGCTTTACTTGCGCAAGGATAACAATGCCCATGCGATTGTCTTTGAATTCAAATATTCAGACAACCTTGCCACAATGAAGCACGACCTCGCCCTTGCCGTCGAACAAATTCACGACAAGGGCTATGACGAAGCGTTGCTTGCCGATGGATTTGAAACCGTCATTGGCGTGGCCATTGCGTTTTTTACCAAACGTAGCCTTGTACAAATGATGAAATTTGGTGAATAAAAGAGCCGTGCGCGCCACGCGTCACACACGACACTGCCATTTTTACCTTTCAATACGGAGTTGTCTTTGGAAACTTACGCAGAACTCGCCAGACGCGTCCGACATGATCTGATCAAAAACCTCGATGTACCAAAGCCAAGTGTTCCGCTAAGCGAACCGGAAATGCGCGTCTTTCTTCACCGCGTTTACACGCCACAAACGGGATTGTGTGACGCAGCCAGGCAATGGTGTTCAAGGATTCAGGCTTCTCCGCTCTATATAGAAACATTTTCGCCTGTATTAGAATCGATACGAACGAACATCGAACGGATTGAACAAAATGAGCGCAAAATCCGATCTGCCACCAAATGTGGTGAGTTAACCGTTGACGCAGACATTTGTACATCATTGACGCAGATCGTCAGCGCAGTCCGAGCGTTTGAAGCCTTATGCCAGGCGTGCACGGTGCCGCAAGAACCATGCGATCGTCCGGCCCCCCAAGCGGAGTCGCCCGATGCAGATATGCTTGCGACGCTTTCGTTTATGGGCATTGAAACGGAGCCATCCCCCCAAGTTTCCGAAGCCCCATCGAAACCACGTAACATCCACGCTTCTTCGCCAAAGACCTGTGCCGTCACGACGTCCACAGCATCGACCAAAATCCGCGTCCTTGTCGTCGATGATCTTGCCATTTCGATTGACCGTCTGATGGCGCGTTCCTCGCTTCAAGACAAATTTGCGTGGGTCACAGCATACCGCAGCACCAAATCGTGTACGGCAGGCAACCAGCCCACAGCCTGTGAGAAGCAACGCGCACGCACGTGGAAAGATCTCATTTCGACGCTCAACAACGAAAAAGCACATGGCAGACACGTCGATCTGCTTTTGCTCGACGTCCGATTCGATACGCTCGAACCCAATGAACTGCTTTGGATTCCGGATATTCCCAACCTCAATGACATCGAACATGTCAAAGCGCTTCAAGGGCTCATCATTGCGCGTGCGATACGCCACGATCCAGAATATTCACACATGCCCATCATTCTGATGACATCGCGCCAATATCTTCCCGACGGCGCGAACAGGCTCCTCGAAGGACTTGAAGGGCTTCAGTTTGTTGATGACGACAACAGCCTAGACGTTCTCGCCGCACGCATGGAAAACGTCGTCCGTCAAGGAAATATCCATGAAGATGACAGCCTGTTTTTTTGGGGGCGGTGCCCCAAGATGCAAGTCGTCCGACGTCAAGCAGAGCTCATGAGCTTTGGCCCACGCACAGTTTTTATTACCGGACCAAGTGGTTCGGGCAAAAGCTACATCGTCGAAAATGTGATTTATCCGGCGAGTCATCGACACCCGCTCGTCACACTCGATTTATCCGCCGTTCCCGAAAACCTCGTCGAAAGCGAACTCTTCGGCCACGTCAAAGGCGCTTTTTCGGGCGCGACGCACGATCGTCCAGGCCTCATTGAAGAAGCGGATGGCGGCATTCTCTTTCTCGATGAAATCGGCAATCTTTCACTCGAAAACCAAAAAAAACTGCTGCTTTTTCTCAATGATAAGATGGTGCGACGCGTCGGTGCCGCCTTCACAACGCGTCATCACGTCGATGTCAAAGTCGTGGCTGCCACACATCTCGATCTGGCCAAAGAAGTCGAAGCAGGGCGCTTCCGCTTTGACCTTTATATGCGCCTTGCCCCAGCCGTCTCAATCGTCCTTCCAATGCTCTCGGAACGCCGCGAAGATCTTGGCAACCTCGTCCGCATGCTCGTTGGAAAACTCGCCGAAAGCGACGAACTCCATCCCCTCATCAAGGCCCATGCCTCGCGTTGCGGCGTCAGCGACACCGTCGATGTGGACTTCGGCGATACGTCTGTCCGATCGGACTGCATCGTCGTTCGATTCACACAGGCGACGCGTGAGCTCTTCGAAACCTATACATGGCCTGGCAATACCCGCGAACTCGAAAGCATCTTAGACGCCCTCGTTCTCAAGACCGTCTACGACGTTCGCCAGGGACAAGTACTCAATCGCATCCTCGAAATTGATCATTATTTTGCACTCTCTCTGCTCGGCAAAATATCCAATGCTGTTTCCGCCGAAATTCCGGAATCGCCCGCACAACTACCCGCAGCCTCACCAGATCTTTCCTGGGTGCCCGAAGGCCCCTTCGACGGTTTTGCCGAAATGCGCCAGGCACTTGAAAAAGCTTATCTTTGCTACGAATATACACAGGCTGACGGCAATATGTCCCGCTTAGCCGAAAAACTCTTCGGAGACGGTTCTGCCAAGACGCAACATCGCGTCACTGTACGATTAAATCAGCTTGGCCTCCACGTCCGCAGCCTGAAAACGCGTAAACCTTAGACGCTTCTTCTGCCATGTTTCCTTCGACACCAATGAAAAATAAGACACACCTATTATTTCTATTTTTTTGTATGGCCCTTTGTGGATGTGATGTCATTCTTCCGCCCCCCAACCCCTTGGAAGAAACCCGCCTTTTGCCCGACGCCTACGCATGGAAGTCGTTGGATATCCTTGAAGAATACGAATACATGCATTTGTCGGAACTCATCTGCAAAGAACATTATCCCATTTTGGGTTGTATCGGCATCAGTCGTCGTCGGAGTCTCGCCCCCGTCACAACACCAGGCACATTCAGACACAAAATTCCATCCTGGCTTCGCAAAGCTTGTCCAAAAATTCGTTTTGGCGTCACAGCTTTAGGTATCTGCCACCCCGCATTCACAGATGTCGCACGCCTTGAATGTCCTCGCTTGAGTACGCTTCTCACGAGTCTCAACTTGTGCCAATCTGTCGATGTGGACACGACGCGCATCAATTGTCCCAAAGTCAGTTCCGTCCTGACGGCATCAGGCGTGTGCAAACCCATCAAAACACCAGCCGGCGCCATGGTTCGCTGTCCCCTCGTTCCCCCCTTTGATACGTTTGATTTTGGCTGCCTCACATCAGATGACACACCAGCAGTTTACATGCGTTTCACGATGCTTGACGAAGCCAAAGACATTGCGATACCCGAAAATATGGGGACATGTACAGTCGAAGCAGCGGGGCCTGCTATCGGTGAACCGCAGCGTTACTCCACCGATGAAGGCTATAAGGTCTGTCTGTTGTCTGGAAGCGACAAAGTGCCTGCAGGCGCACTCTCTTCAACAGACGCACAGGCTCGACCCATAGGCTTGTACCTCGATTATTCCGAAACCCACGTCGATATCAATCAGATCAAAACGATGGCTGACAAAAATGCCTTTTCGGGCAACTTCTCACTCGTTCTGGACACTGTCTATTTTGATGCCGAACAGAGAAAACACGCATTCGAAGCGATTCGAGACATTTTTTGGTTCTATCGACAAATTTCGCCCGACAACCCCGAAGAAAACACGTCTTCCGATGAACAACGTTGAAGCTAGAACTTGTTTCTACTATATTTGCAAAGCCTGATTCATAGGCCAAAAACGTTTGCCGTATGCCGAAGGCATAGGCAAACGGGGCGGACGTATTGGCCGAAGGCCAATAGAACGCCCAACAAAAAAACACATCATCAAAAGAGGGAATGTCATGCACGCAAAGCACTTGAGTCTCGTATCCATTTTCTTCTCTGGCTTGGCATTATATGGGTGTAGTGACGACTCCAACGCCTGCAACGAAAAGGACCATCCTTACTGCGAGGGGAAAATGCTTGTAAGCTGCCAGAATGGATGGATAACAAACACCCCATGCACGTATGGCTGTGCCGTGAGTGAAACCGGGGCCCATTGTAACCCCGTCTCAGGTCAGGACTGTGCCTCAGGTGGACAATGCGACGCGCCTGAATGTACGAACGATACCGAGTGCACCCATGGGACGTGCGTCAACCAGCATTGCGTGCCAAACGATGACCCCGAATGTACGAACGATACCGAGTGCACCCATGGGACGTGCGTCAACCAGCATTGCGTGCCAAACGATGACCCCGAATGTACGAACGATACCGATTGTGCTTCGGACGAAGTCTGCCGCCAAAATGCGTGCGAACCGCGCCCGGAATGTACCTCAAACGACGAATGTGGCGAGAATTACGCTTGTATCGCAGAGCATTGTGTCAAGAATTTTGCCCAATGTGCCTCGGATGACGCGTGCGATGACGGCGAAATCTGTCGTTTAGGCTTTTGCACGGCCAATCCGACGCCCGAAATTGTCACGTGCGAAACGCTGAGTCTTTCAAATGCGACAAATTCGTGTGAACGCAAAGGTAACGGCACCAAAACCGTGCTTCGAGGCAATGTTTTGGGACTCAAAAAGACCTATTTGGGCGGTATTGTCGTCGTATCGGGCAACACCATCGAATATGTCGGTTGTGCCTCCGATTATACCAAAAATATCGATGGCGAAACCGTGATCACGTGTCCGGATGCCGTGATTTCGCCGAGTTTTATCAATGGGCACGATCACATATCGTATTCAAATGCCAAACCAGGGAACTGGGGCAAAGAACGCTTTGATCATCGCAACGACTGGCGAAACGGAATTGACCAGCACACAGAAGTGCCCGGCCCACAGACGAGCAATAATCACGTCGTCGAGCTTCGCGCTCTCATGTCCGGCACGACATCGATCTTTGGCTCAACGGGCAACCGCGCCGGTCTTGCACGTAACCTGGACGCCAACAAGATCCACGGCATCAAATCGATCTATCAGACGTTTCCGTTGGGCGACAGCAAAGCGGAGCACTACATCGAATCGTGCGATGAATACGTTTATCATTCAACCGTCACTGCGTTTGATGAGAGCTGTCCTTACGGTCCACATGCCGCTGAAGGCATTAATAAGAGCGCCCTCAATGAACTCTATTGTCTGAGCGGCCACGGTGCCAATGCGCAAAACATCTTTAAGCCCAACACGGCCATTGTCCACGGCATCGCAGCCACAACGGATATCATCGCAGAGATGGCGCAAAATCAGGTCAAACTCGTGTGGTCGCCGCGTACCAATGTCTCGCTCTACGGCGACACGGCACAGGCACCGCTTTTTGATACCATGGGCGTCACCATTGGCCTTGGCACAGACTGGATTTATTCGGGTTCCGCCAACATGCTTCGCGAAATGGCATGTATCGACAACCTCAATCAATATTATTATGGTCACTATTTTACCGATTATGAATTGTGGAAAATGCCGACCTACAACAATGCCATCGCCTTTGGCCTCGAAAAATACCTGGGGCAGCTCAAGGCGGGATACCTTGCGGATATCGCGATCTTCAAGGAAACAGCCACGAAAAAACAGCATCGTGCGGTCATTGAAGCCGAAAATGCGGATGTTCTTTTTGTCATGGTTGACGGCAAACCCATCGTCGGCGATGAAAACATCATGACGAGCGGCACTGTCGTCGATGTTTGCGGCGTTTCAAAACGCGTCGATCCGGCGGCCAACGGCAATCCGACGACAGGGGAGCCGTACACGTATGCCGCGATTGCCGGCACAGCAAATTATCCACTCTTTTTCTGTGACACGCCCGAAGATGAACCGACGTGTGTGCCTCAACGCACGCGCACGGCGGACACGACATCACAGGAAACGACGCAATACGACGGCAACGTCAGCGCTGCCAACGACGCGGATGGCGATGGTATCCTCGATGCGCACGACAACTGTCCGACAATGTTTAACCCCGTCCGTCCGCAAGATCTCGATCGCAAGCAGGCGGACTATAACAACGACGGCATGGGCGACATCTGCGACCGCTTCCCGGCATGTGCTTCGAACGATGACGACTGCGCCGCGGGTGCCATCATCGTCCCCAAGGACAACGACAACGACACGATTCCGGATGATGAGGACAACTGTCCGTCTGTCGCCAACAAAGATCAACAAGACAGCGACAACGACGGCATGGGCGATGCCTGTGACCGTTGTCCCGAGTACGCGAACCCGGGCGACACAGCGTGCCTCATCGCAACCGAAACACCCATCGTCGAAGTCAATGGCATGATTACATCAGAATGTAAAAATACGACGGCCTCCTGTACGACAGAAATAGAAGTTTTAACGACTGGCCGCGTCACCGCTGTCACCACGAAAGGCTTCTTTATTCAGGATGCGACAGCCGCCGGTGCCAAGTGGTCCGGTATCTACGTCAATTATGGCTCGAAACCTGACGTCAGCATCAACGACGACGTCAAAGTCCAGGGCTTCATCGGCCGAAATTACGGCATGGCCGAAATCACCTCGCCGACGCTCACAAAAACGGGCACTGGCGCAGCCATAACGCCCGTTTCCGTCCAAGCATCCGCCGTCACGACAGGCGGTGCCGATGCCGTCGCCTACACGAGTATGCTTTTATCCATCGACCATGCGCAAACCCTCGATAACACGGCCGATCCGAACCTGAGCTACAATATGTACAAAGTCCGCGACAGCCAGGGCGGCGAAATCTATCTCGATGACTTTATCTGGAAAATTACGCCAGCCCCGACGACAGGCGAAACGTTTGATACCGCCGTCGGCATCCTCGTCTGGGATTTCTCCAACCACAAACTCGCGCCGCGCTTCAACGCTGATCTTGGCCGTGAAGATATCCCGCCCGTCGTTTCGGACAGCTATCTCGAAGATTTTCACGATATCACCTCGAATTCGTCAAGCTACATCGCTTCGGGCTCCTTCACGAACTCGACAAACGGCCTGACGTGGCAATACGCCAATGCTCGATTTGGTATGGACAAATATGCCATCGACGGTGCCGGCATCATGTTCTATCAAAATAATAAAGGCGACAGTTATATCGAAACGACAGTCACAGACGGTGTTGCCGCGCTTAGTCTCGACACAAAGCAGGCCTTTACCAGCACATCAGCGCGATCTGTCAGCGTCCTCATCAACGGCACCGAAAAGTGCAAAATTGACCTCGACATTGCCGCAGCCGGCACGGACGCTGCCGATTACCAAGTTCAAAAACTTGAATGTAATAATATCCATGTTTCGGGCAATGCGACGATCAAAATCGTGCAAAAGGGCTATCACACATCCATTGATAATATCGCATGGACGCCCGAAAAATAGACGTTATCTATGCGGGGGGGAAGTCTCCCCCTACGCCGCGATGGTTGCGCGACGTGCTGAAAGCACGCACGCAACCATTCGCGTCTACCCCCACAGCGGGGGCTCAATCGCCGCCCCCGCAACGCCCGGCTCACGCCCGCCACGGACTGTATCTAACGCGCTTTTAGCGTGCTAGATGTCATTTTTTATCCGCATACCATTATGTTATCAACATAATGCTTGAATATGCGTGGAAGTGCAACTTGTATATATGATTATTCGTCAACCACATTTCTAAATGGATAAATGAGTGAAAACATGACGGAATAACGGTTCACGGGGACACCTTCTGTTTCATAATAATAACGATATGTCGGCGAAGAGAACATATTTTCGGAGAAAGCATAACTTCCCTGCACCATAAAACCCAGGTTCGCAGGCAGACCGACGGTCACGTGTGGCTGAACAATCGCGTAGAATGGGGTATGATATTTCGCGTTTGTCGCATTAATACGGGAAGAAGCGACATCCGGAGAACTGGAGACGAGGAAAAGCGCCAGATCAGCCGTAACATTTTCATCTAAGTAAGAAAAACCAATTTTTCCGCGATGCATGGCATCATCTTTAATATCTTCCTTCGAGCCATCCTCATATTTACGTTTTGAATAGAGGAAATTATAATTGGCATAAATATTCCAATTTGTACCAATTTTGGAATTCAGGCTAAGTTCAAAACCGAGGATATTGGCATCACTATCTTGCACAGGCTTATATTTGCCGAGCAATCCAAGGAAGCGATTGGAAACGTCGTAAGTGGGGCTCGTCACGTATTCCAATCGAATGAGATCGGACATAAAAGTAGCGAAGCCATCAAGGCGAATAGATAAATAATACGTTGGATTAAACACGAAGGAAAGCTCGATGTTATGAAGCGATTCATTTTTTAGTGTTGGCGTTCCCGTATAATCGAACGTATCGGCATAGAGTTGGAAGAGCGAAGGTTCTTTAAATGCGTAGCCGTAAGAAAGTCGCATCGTGAGCCACTCTGTCCATTTTGCGAGGAAGGCGGCACGCCAGGAAGGTGCAATTTTATTTTCAGCAAGATTCGCCTCATAAAAATCGACGCGTCCGCCGACAGTCAAAATAATCCGGCTACCCCAAAACCGCTGTTCATCCTGAAGAAAGAGCGACGGTGTAATGTAAGATAATTTTTGTGCCGTATAAACCTGTCCTGTTTTATTACCATTTTCACCAATAATCGGCGTTTCATTGCCGAGTTCTGGTGCCTGAATGTGATGAAATTCGGCGACAACACCACCGATGAGTTCATTATTTTCGTAAATATGCCACTGTGTCTGTGCGAGTGCATATAGTTTATGTTGATAAGTATCGAAATTGACTTTATCCTCATATCCCGTTGGCAAAGCAGAAACATTATTATGAAATGTTTGCGTTTTTCCATAAGGATCCGTAACAGTGAACAAGGGCTGGTCTTCAAGCACAATACTATTATAGTGCTCATGATTATACTGCATGAAGCGGTATGACAACAGGCTCAAAAAAGTCACCGAATCCCCGAAATCATCTTCATAAAAGAAATCGGAATAGAACTCCCGCCTGTTAAAGCGATAATTTTTACCATTGACTTCTTCGTTAATAATGCCCCCGTCAGGATATTCCGATACACGTGTTGCATTATAAGCGATGTTAGGACTAATTTCTGAGCCATCAGCACCGGCATAGATGTCGCTAAAGCCGAGTTGCCATTTAAATGATTTATAATTGAATTTAGCGTTAATACTATACCAATGCTTATCAGAATTGGAGTCGATGCGGTTGAGTCTGAGGTAAGTCGGATCGCCGGCATCCCCCGTAGCGAGGCTTGCCGTATCCATTAAATAATTCTGGTAAACATAATCGCCGACCAATCCAGCGCCTTGTGTCGTATTGCCAGAGACGTGGAGCATCAAGCCAAAGTCCTCATCATCACTGTTATAAGCAGCGACGGCGGATGCTTTAAATGTCATATTATTTTGAGCGGCAATGCGATATTCACCATATTTACCAATATCTTTAGGATCTTTTGTAAAGATATTGACAACGCCCTGGAAGGCTCCCGAACCGTATAAAGCGGAACCTGGTCCAAGGACGACCTCAACGCGTTTGATCAATTCGACGGGATAAGTCTCATCGAGCCATATTCCAGAGTCGCGTACATCGTTAATGGGCACGCCATTTTGTAGCCACAGAATACGTGCATTATTATTTTCTGTTCCTACCAAACCACGAATCATCACGGACTGAAACCCTGACTGTGTCGTCAGCGTTTGGACACCCGGGACGTGGCGAAGCATTTCCGAGAGCGTACGCCATCCGTGTGAAGCAATATCCCTGTCTGTGAGCACGTGAATTGTCGAAGGGGCTTCACTAATCAGCTGTCGTTTTTTCGATGCGGAGAAAACAACGTCATTGGTATTCAATTCCCAACTGTTCTCATGCCGCCAATCATCGCCCGTCGCCTTTTTGCCTCGTCCTGAATAAGATGCGATGTGGTGATCAGCATCAAGCCCTGGCGGACGCAAGTCGGGACCGATTTGTGCTACAGCTTCTGACGTTCCCATACAAAGCAAGCAGGCAAACATCATTGCGAAATATGATTTATTATAAAATTTAGCCATGATGCTCCCTCTATTGCTTTCCATTCAAGCGTTTCTGAATACCGTCTTCAAGATATTGGCCATAACTCGCGAACGGAGCTTCACGCTTTTGTTTTTCCATAATAAATACGTTTGGATCTGGACTGTTCAAATCAATGTGATGATAAAAAGCATTGTCCCAAGCAATGTCTATATCTCTTCGTCCATCGATCGCTCTAGGATTCTCCGTGAGCGGTGAACATGTAGAATTCGTACCCGTATCAAAAAATTCCCCCAAGACATCATTCGTCGTTCCGGAAGGTGGATAAGCATCAAACATGACATCAGAATTTTTGCCATCATTATCAGCCGGATCAATGAACGGAGGCAATTCAAAATTATCTCCACCTTTTGCAATAAAATCGACAAGTGCAATGCGAATTTTTTTAGATACCAATTTACCATTCGCAGGTTCAGCATAATTATGTGTATCCAAAATATCGGGGCGCATATCTTCTGTAACATCTTTTAAGCTATCTTGCGTCGGATTCGTCGTAAAGCCAAGTTCGGACTGTCCTGGCTCAAGTTCAGCACTTGCCAGCGTGAAATAACACTTACACACTTTTCGTGGTGAAGCCGTCGAATGAAGCGTTTCTAAATTGACATGAAGGATCATCGGATAAAACCTATTGTTCTCAATTTCACCGTGATTCTTGTAATAGACGTTAAATAGTTTATGATTATTATCCGCAGTACAATAGGCGTTTTTAAGCCCATATAAATTCGAAGATTGTTCGATCACACTATGGAAGCGACTCATGCCCTGCCAATGGAAATTTCTGGGATCGAAGATATACATATTTTGATCGTGGTCATAATTACCGACTTTATAAATCTCAACAAAATTGGAGTGTGATTGAATGACCTCTACGCAATCGATTTCTCCCGAATCCGTCGTTGGAAAAGCTTTATCTTTGGGATCTGTCACGTCCACCATATCCACGAGTTGATAGAGCGGCTCTTTAAGCACCTGCTCCTTAGTACGCTTGAGGCATGTTCCATCTTCCTGCTTTAATTGACATTGACATTGATCACTGTCTTCTTCTTCACATCCATAGGGCATAAACTCATCGGGTTGATGTTTTGCCCACAATTCCACGATCTGATTCGACCCATCCAATTTCACCGTCGACATCATCACCCCCGACAACAAGGGGTACTGCCCGCGGTTGTCATCACTTGACCCGATGCCATGTGTAATATAATTGACAAAAGCAGAGGGAGATAATTCCAGGGAAAGAAAACCATTTTCATAGGGACTTAGAGCCTTCAACGTTTCCTGTGTATGCTGCGTCACCTGGACATCCGAAAGCAGATTAAGCGCACCGGCATTAATAAAGGAAACATCGTAACGATCGTTCGTTTTTCCCAAATTAAAAGAACTCAGCATCATATCCGCAACGAGGCTTCCGACAAACGACGTCTGACTACGAAGCTCACTTTCTGTGAGATTATGCACATACTGCGTGAACATGTTTGCGCTGCCATCCAAAAGTTTTAGATCAAACATGACGCGATCTTTGAAATCATATTCTTCCGATTCAGACATATTCCATGGCATTGCTCCATCGCAAATGTCTGCCGTCTTAGCTTTATAAATACACGACCACAAGTATTGCAGCTCCGCCGGCGCAAGCGCATCTGATTGCAAAGCATTGGCACGCGTCTGTAGGTAATCGGCACACGCCAGATAGGAAGGCATATCATCGCCGTTATTGATGACATACTCCTGAACATCATTAAAATAGTGATAACAACTGCAAGCCTGTATAGTTGTACTTTCTGCCAGGGGCTTATCATCACGAGGGCATATTTCAGAAACATCCGAAAGACTGGCATCGATTTCAGCATCCGTCGAAACAAGTTTTTTGAGATGCTCAAGACATAAAGCAGGCTTCACAGTCTCCATTGCTTCAGGTGAATGTATGGTAGGCAAAAGCTCCGCATATTCCAAAGAAGCGACATAGGGCTGACTTAATGCCTCCGAACGCGCATCCCCAGTATCATTTCGCGTCAATTTTATTCTAAAATTCGCCGTTTTTTCGCCACCATCTGGCAGACGAATCACCCATAACGGATGGGATTTTAATTTATCGTAGATGGCATCAAAACGCGTTTGGGAGACGGAAGCCGTCGATATACCAAAAATCGGCGCCCACGCCGAGTTCGTAAGCTGCAAGGCGACATTCTTTGAATCGAACAAATTTTTTGTATATAAATAATCGTTATCAAAGAAATAGGGTTCTGCGGGAAAATCAACCAGATGATTGCCGAAAGTTGTTCCATTCATCCTGAACTGGACCATTCCTTCTGGTGCATCCTCAGGCAGCGATTCCGTCGTAAAACCGACGAGGTGTTCATCGCCCGAAGCGGTAAAGACACCGATAATCCCGTCAAAGATCTCCTTATTCATTTCTCGAATGATCTGCTGTTCGAGCGCTCTTTGGTCGAGATTACCCTGTTTGTCATACGCCTGATTACATTGATTGATGCAGTTTTCAGCTGCATTCGGCTCATCTGATGCACAAATTTCGGGACAAATCGACTGCTTACTTTGCATGCGATATTCTGGAATGATGAGGTGATTTTCCTTACAGATATCTGGATAATACCCCTGTAAAGAGAAGAGCGTTTGAAGCAGAACAAAGACATTCACGCGTCGATCCGATGTCAAAATATATTTGCCACCGGAATCAGTATAATCAAACAGCAATTTGCCGCCATCAGCTTCAGATTCTTTCACGCGGTAATCCGATTCCGTCGCGATATGCGCCAGGACGAAGAACGCCCTGGCATTGGCATTATATGCTTCTTGCAAAGCATAGAGGACGTCGCAATAATCCGTGACATCGAGGCTTCCGAAAAGACCAGGGTAGACATAATCTTTCACCGTTGATTCAAGCGCGCTTACGACAGCGACATTGAGACAATCAGCGCCATCGGGATGAAGTGAAGATCGACAGCAAGTTTCATCATTCTCAGGTGAACAGTTCGCATCCTGTGCGGGAACCTGCCAAATCGTAAATGGGGACACGCCTCTTAAATTTTGTGGAACATTTTTTAAATTTGAGACAACGTATGGATATTGGGAACGTTCCACCACCTGACTGAGTGTCGAAATATCTTTGTCGAAGGCGTGGTTTCCGAAAGTATCTACATTTAATTGCAATGCAGACAAAAGCTGCAACGTAGGGAGATCACTGAACTCGCGCGAACTAGCTTTGGTAATACCAAAATTGTCACCATTGGAAGCGATATACATAGGCACATTATCACGCTTAAAAACATCCTTCCAAATATGATTCAATCCCGTTGCGCCGCCAATTAAAGTTTTACATGTATATAATTTTTCATCTTCAAATTCACACATATCACTTTGTTCTTTTTCGTCACCGATAGAACAATTTACTTCATAATACGTATTATTTTCATCATCTGAATCCGATGATTTTAAAAGTTGAATACGAATATTTTGCAAATCATCTGAGACACTAACAAAATCATTATCATTGATAGGCACAACAGGAACAGCTACATTTTGCCTTACAAGCAACGCATGATTATCTTTCTTTATACAAACCGGTACATGAGACAACTGAAATGCATCAGTGGCATAGGACAACTCTGGGAAAACATTATGCCATACCATATCAATGCTGGACATCTGAATGGTATTAAAATTAATGACACACATATACAGTTCTTCTGTTTCATAACCATATAATTCAGAATTTATCAAACAATTATTTTGCACACCGTAATGGGAAGCATTATTGTCGCTCATTTTCCGACAAGTTAATTGATTTGGCTCACCGGCTGAGGGCGCAGGCACGGCACCATCATCTTCGCTGCCGTTTTCCGATTCCTGTTTGTTGGAAGACAAATCAAACGTAACTGTAGAAAGATCATCATTATTCTCCATATTATAACTATAATTTAGATACCCAATATCAGCGGTTCTAAAATAATGATCATCTTTGAAGCAAAGTGTTACATTTTTGTAATTTGGATCAATTGCGCCGCCCCATTCAGATAAAAGGGAAATATCAAATTGATATATTTCCTCATGTGCAGCAGGCAAATAAGGTTGATACTCGCCGTATTCAACCCCATCACAGGAGGTCATACCCCAAGCAGCCACGATAGAGAAAATGACTCTAAAAGATGACTGCCTCCTGGGCGAACGATATTTTAACATGGCAACTCCTGCCAGTAAGAGAGCCGGACAAAAAACGGCCCGGTTCTCTATAATTATACAATCACTTATTCATCAATAAGTGTGGAAAGTATAGAAATAACATCTCTTATCTTACTATTTTTGGCATCACGCACATTCAATAGTTCCTGAAGCTGCGTAGATACATTACCATTTTCAGAATCCAATTCAGCAAGTTTTGTCTCTGCGGTCGTACAACGAACAGAAAGATCATTAAACTGATCTACGAGCTCATTATAATGTGTCTGAAATTCATTATACTGATTGACAAGTTCGTTATATTGCTCCGGACTGACCATAACGGAATTCGCATTTCGGAGTTCCAGGATATAAGCATCTTTTTGTTCGATATCCGCTTTTGCGCCACTGAGTTCAGCCTGTAGCCTTGACAATTCTGATTTTGTGGCACAGAGATCGATATTGGCAGCATCAGCAGATTCTTTTGCCGCACTGAGTTCATTTTTGACAGCCGCGTCTTCATTTTTGAGCGCAGCCAATTCCGCCTTAAGCGTCTCAATCTCAGCATTGAGTTTGGACATTTCCGCATTAACAGCGGGCGAAGGCACACCGGCCATGCGATTGACCGAAGCCACGGGCGGCATTGCGGGGGGCACGGCTGGTGCAGGACGGCTTATACCTGCAATTGGAGGTACGGCATTGGGTCTGGGAATGCCTCCCACTGGTGGAAGCGTCGGATGACGCGTCACAGTTAAACCTGGATTGGAAGGCGGTGCTGCGGGTTTCGTTCCACCAACAGTTTCTTTGAGCGGAATCGGCGGTATCGGTGCAACGGGCGCAATATGCTGCTCAGCCTTTTTCTCGACCGGACTGTCGTGTTTTTCAACATTCTTTTCTTCTTTAGAAATATCGAAATTTTCCTGGATGACAAACGGCGCATCATTATCAAAAATCTCACCGACATCATCATCGACATCGTTCGCATCAATGTCACCGAAGAGATCAATATTATCAATGTTGATCGCCTTGAGTACCTCACTGTCATCCGCGGACGGCTTAATATCTGACGCGCCGCCGACATCAATCATCTCTTCTTGCTTTGCTTGTTGTTCCCCGCCATCAGCACCAAAACCGTGTTTTTCTTCCACAGACGTCTGCTCTGCCTGAGCTTCATATTGAGCCTTATAAGCATCATATTGCTCAAAAATCGAATTCATACTCTGGATGAGCAGTTCCATGTCCAGAGGTTTAAGGAAATACCCGTCTGCATGCGTGGGCAAATTGACATGCTGATGAAACGCAGCATCCGTCGCGGCATTACTTACGATAAAGATCGGAATACCAGCCGTTGCCTCTTCCTTGCGCAATTTGGAGCAGAGCACATAACCATTTTGATCAGGCAGTTCCACGCTAAGGATAATCAGGTCAAACACAGTCCCCTTGAGCTGATCAAACGCCTCCTGCGCGCTTGAACAGCAAATGGTATCATGGCCAAGTGCCTGAAAATCGTTAGAAAGCAGCTGGGTCGTGGAAATATCATCATCAATGATTAGAATCTTTTTCATCATATCTCCAATGTAAGCACACAGAAACGTACAACGTTCACCAAACTCCCCTCATGCGATTATACGCATTTTCGCTTATTTGTCTCAATCTTTTAGGTTAAATTCATCGCAATCATTTTAAACGAAACAGGTGGGGAATAAAATAATGCACTTCCTTAAACGAAACATGGGTGAATAAGATAACAGCCTCCCTGATCGTTACCGACGCGGGGGCGTTGCGGGGGTGTCCCCCGCTTAAGGGGGTAGCGGCGTATTTCCAGATGTCTGATGCGCGCATCAGTCATCTGGAAATAGCCGCGTAGGGGGCTCAAGCCCCCTCACCCAAAACAGGCATTGATCCGTTGGGCATACGCACGAAGTTGCGGATGAAGTTCGCGCATTTCGGCGAGCAAGTCTAAATGCGCGTGGGAAAGCGTGAATGCACATCTTAAAGCATGACTTGTGTTGAGATAAGGATTCGCCGCAAGTGCAAAGCGAACTTCAGGTCGTTTGATCCAGGCACTCGTCATGAGCGGCTCAAGCAGTGCATTTTGCGTTGGTCGTCGCGAAGCCATGAAGAGCAAATCCGTCTCACGCGTAGCAGGATTGGCACAAAGAATCTCGATGACATCGGGAAAAGGCGAACGCATCAGGGCTTCATGATCACCGCGATGGTTGAGGCGGGCGCGGGCGCGCTGTACGCCACGAGGCAAAGAGATCAGGAGCTGTGCATTTTGGTCGTCAACCCTAGGTATTCCCTGGCGGAAAGCGGGAAAATCGGTGAACCAGATACGAACGAGCTGAGCAATTTCGTCGTTTTCCGAATCCATGGCGTAGATGGCACGGCAGCGATCCGTAAAACCTTTCGTCTGCCTGAAATCGACGAAAACGTATGCCAATTGGATCAATTCCTCGAGTTTTTCGGGATCACGGGAGGCAAAAAAGCCTTTGAGCCGAGCGTACATATCGTCGAAAATGCCTTCCGGCTCAAGACATGTAAGCGTGTGCATGAGTTTGGCGCGAACAAAGGCCTCGTCCTGAAGAATCATAGCGCCAGAAAACCTCTACATATCGCTGTCGTCCGCGCTGTCCGTCGTTTCCCGAAAATTGCGCAGACACTCATGTTTGTTGATGATGTACTCGACAGATTTTCGATTGAGCGAGGAGAAGCGAGCGGCGGCGGAAACATTGCCTTTACAGATTTCGAGAACGTGCGTCATGTACTGCTGCTCAAAAGTATCGGTTACAAGCTGTTTCGCCTCTTTGAAGGGAACGCGTTTGTCGATCACATCTTTGAGCGATGATGCGATAAAAGAACTTTCTTCATTTCGAATGCGGTTCGAATTTTCCTCGAGTGCAGAAGCGTTAAGAAAGCGCGTCTCAATGCGATTGGAGCTTGAAAGCACGCTGGCACGCTCGACAAAATTTCGCAATTCACGCACATTGCCTGGCCAGGCATAGGATTTCAGCTTTTGAAGGGTTGAAAAGCTCACGCTTGCAGGCGGATAATTTTTTTCTTCCGCAAGCTGTTTCAAAAAATGTTCGACGAGCAACGGAATATCTTCCGGACGTTTTCGAAGCGGCGGAACAGCGATTGTGATCACGGCCAATCGGTAATAGAGGTCTTCTCTGAAATTGCCCTGTTCGACTTCACGCGCCAGATTTTTATTTGTCGCTGCAATAATGCGGACGTTAATCGGATATGATTTTTCACTGCCGATAGGACGAATCGTGCGATTTTCGAGGACGCGCAAAAGCTTTGGCTGAAGTTCGAGCGGCAGTTCCCCGATTTCATCAAGAAAAATCGTGCCGCCGTCTGCTTCAAGGAAAGCCCCTTTTCGATTGGTCACGGCACCGGTAAAAGAGCCCTTGAGGTGTCCGAAGAGCTCCGACTCGACGAGTTCACGCGAAACTGTCGAACAATCGAAGATGACGTAAGGCTTGTCCGCCCGTTTGGAATTCGACCAAATTGCATTGGCAACAAGTTCTTTGCCGCTTCCGGGTTCCCCCTGAATGAGCACAGTCGCATCGGTATTTGAGACGCGTGACAGCAATCCAAAGATCTCACGCATGGCGACGGAATCCCCCAACAATTTGCCGAAGTGATTCTCGTTCGAAATATCGACTTCAACGGCATCTTTGTCTTTGCCGACGATATCAAAATCGATCTGGATATCGGCACAACGAAACGTCGTGCGGTCGTTTAAGTAGATGTCGTGGATACGCAAATCCCCAATGTAAGTGCCATTTTTGCTTTCGAGGTCTACGAGTCTGAAACCGGTCTGATCGAGTTCAATTTTGGCATGATGTCTTGATATAGAAGGATTATTGACACAAAAATCACAATCTGGATGCGATCCGATAATAATCTCGCGCTTCTGAAACGTATTCTGAACAAGCTTTTGCGTATGCGCCGTCAAACGGTAACGCATCACCTTAAGCGCAACCGTTGCAAAGACCGTTTTTGTCTCTTCCGACATATAAGCTCCACACATCCGTTGTCATTGATCTGCCAAGGGCAGACACGCCCCCACACAAACCCTTAATCATTCCAAACACGCCTATTTGCATGCCAGGCATGTTTTCCTCAAACCTCAAGTATTCAATTATGCACTCGGCGAATCATAAAAAGCGATACTTTTTCCATCGGGCAGAAGCACGAGTCGGGCGCTGAATTCCCGTATGCTCAGAGCAAGGGAAGTTTGATTCATGTACCAGTAGTTGAGTGCCTTTCGTTTTGCGTCGCTCCGCGTACGACCGGTAAACGTGATCGGCTCTTTACGAGTCTGAATTTTATCCTGGTTTCCCATAGTGCTGTCTCCTATATCAATCGATGTCCAAGCAGCTCTGTGCCAGAAGCAGATAAATCGTCTGATGAACCGGGTATCCCTGCGGCAGGTATACCAACAACTCCGCCAATGTATCACTTTTTTGGAGTCTTTCGACAACTGCTTTAGTCTCAGTATACGAAAAAAGTGCCTTCACGTCATCAATAGAAGTTTTAAGTTTGAAAGAGAATGGCAGAAGTGCACGCATGGTATCGAGGACTTCGCGCGAAGAGATCCTGAATACGAGCGCATTTGCGAGTGCATGCCACTCGGCCACAGAAATTTTTATTTTTTCCGGCATTATGCTGCACATTTTCCATCGCATCTCTCCGCGTCTCCAGAGCACAATTTCCGCGAGCGTCGCCTTGATCCATTCGCGCCGGCAGGTCATTTCCTCCGCCTCGCCCAATTTTTCATCATTCTCCTCTGTCTTTTTGGATTGCTCCATCCACCATGCTTTGAACCATGGAAAATCGAGTTGCCGAATGTCTGTTTCGACGTTGCAAGGCATGCCCTGAAACAACGATACGCGCACAAAAGCATTATCCCGCCTAAGTTCTAGCTTGCCTGTCATTTTTTGTCTGACGATTCTGCAAAGGACAGCGAGCGTCGAAACTGCCTGACACGGTGCGGGAAGTTCCGGCTCAAAGTGCATTTTTAACCATGCCGCCTGAGCTATACGGTGCCGATCATCCGTGACATCGAGGCCAAAAGTGCCAGGAAAAGCTTCGAGTGCTTTCGTCCATGCCCTTGAAAAATCATTACACATCTGTACGAACCAGACATCATCACGCGTGAGTGCCGCTTGTATCGCTTCTGTCAGATCATAGACAGCGGGCTTGGCAGTCAACACGGCCACATGCCTCGCAAGCGTCGCGATATAGCGAGCACCACCCCACGTCTCTAGCAGATTCATCAGCACGATCCACGCCATATCTGTGTGTTCCGAAATAAGATCATAAATCGGCTCAGATTCCACATATTCTTCCGCAATCACGATATCGGGCTGCCGCCTTTCGAGCGAAAGTTTCAGCTCCATAGCATCCGAAACGACGCTGTACGTACCGCCCAAATCGTTCATCAGACGTTTACAGACGTTGAGAACCTCTGTATTGCGCACGGCTAAAATAGCGGTTTTCATGCACGTCTGTCCTCATTTTCATCCGTCCACACGGGATGCCAGTCGGGATCAACGTTATCATCGAACCCAACCATATTGAGCAGTTTGTCGAAGGAAGCCGTATCATGTTGTCGCATAAGGTCTTCGAGCGGATCGCGCGGCGTCCAGACGCCTTCCCGTTCCTGCAGGGGCAACGCTCTTCCAATCGCCCCCGTCGGCACATATCGCGCCAGCCATTCGAGCTGTTTATAGAGAAAATCCCTTGCCCGCTTATGTCCCCGCTCATCATATCCAAACGCATCAAGCGTGTAATTGGCAAGTTTCCGGATAATTTCAAGCCTTTCCTCACTCGACGGATCGAGCGGTGTGCCGAGCACAATTTCCTGAAAAATCCACGGCTTCATCAATGCACCACGCGCCAAAGCAAAACCGGCGCACGCCGATGTGCGCATTTTTTCGAGCACATCGCTTCCGTGTGCCAGATCACCGCATCCAATAATGGGAATATCGCTTTTCTGCGCTGTGTCCTCAATGAGCTGCCAGTCATTTGGTCCACGGTATTGCGCAAATTTCGTCCGAGCATGGATGAACACCGCCGCAGCTCCGCAATTTTGCGCAATACGAACGACATCCGCCACAACATTATCCTCTTCGGCAAATCCTTTTCGTATTTTGAGCGTCACGGGTATTGTGACAGCTTCACGAATGTCACCCAACAACCGCTCGAGATCGTCCAACCGCCTGAGCAAATCCGAACCACCGCCATGGCTCACGACCGAGTGATGCGGACAAGCACAGTTAAAATCGATAAAATCCGCGCCGAGGTACTCAGCCTGTTTAGCTGTTTTGACGAGGTTTTTCGAATTACCGCCGACAATTTGGACGCCAAAAATTTTTTCATGCGGTTCGCGACGCATCAGCGCACGATCCTGTTTGCCCCCCTTGGCAGCATAGTTTGCAATCACCATTTCGCTGATCGTCGCTTGTGCGCCAAGTTCCGTTACCAATCGCCGAAATGGACGCGTCGCAAGGTTTGTCAACGCACCCATAAAAATTCTTGCCGAGATAAAATTATCTTTCATTGCTATGCCATAAATTTTGACGGTCAAAAGCCGATATTTTCAAAATATCCACACATTTTACAGTCCCGTACAACTGCCGACGTCTACATATCACGGGCACAAAAAAATCGCGCAAAAATTCTCACAGAGGCGTTCCATGAGACGCTATATCATGTAGAATGATGTGGATCGATTGGATACCGCGAACGCGTTTGAGGGGGAAGTCTCCCCCCAACGTGGCGATTTCATTCGCCACGCCCCCTCTGCGGGGGACACCCCCGCAACGCCCCCGCGATTGCACCACCGAGTTTTTCCCTGGGAATACAAGTCTGAGGAGAATTTTTCATGAATCTCACCGAATTTTTGCAACAACTTCCGTCTAGTCTCCACTTTGACAAAATCCATTTTGAAACGGATATCCTCGGGCATTTCGATGCCTGTGTCATTGAAGCCACGCAAGGTCAAAAGGCCGTCGTTGTTTCTGACCCTTCTTATCGCGACTATGTCGAAAAGAAACTCCTTCCATCGCTTTCACTTCACGGCGTCGAAGCTACCTATTGCCTATGCGTCCGTAGCGTCGAATCGTATGAAGATCAAATCACAAACACCATCTCTGGATTTTCAGGTGACGAAATCGGCCTGATTGCCTGCCTTGGCGACGAAACGCTGTGGCGTGCCGCACGCATTGCCGGCGCAAAAGCCAACATTCTCCATACGGTGGCTGTCTGCAGCACTCTGCCATCAAGAAGTTTCTTCGTTCGAAATTCCAATAGTGACTTGGTTTCTGTGGGAGCAATCTATTTCGATCTTGCTTCGATTCGACGCATGTCCCCAGGTGACTGGCGCGAAACGGCCTCTGCGCTAGAACTCCATACGAACGCTTTCCTCATTGAAGCCGTACTCGCACAGGCTTTGGGCAATACCGCATCAAGAAACGTCCGCCTCGCTATCCAGGAAATCGAACCGCTCACACACGCCGATCCAGACGATGATGATGCCGTCTCGCAGCTCAGCGAAGGTTATGCCTGGCTCGCAGCTGCACGTGCAGCACTCGGCTATGATACTTCCCTCGATTATGTCATGGCTTACGACCTCGCTTGCCCTCAGCGTATGCCAAACACGATCTTCGATCACGCCGCCGTTTTCCTTAAACTTCTCGATGCCATGCTCGAAGTTGAATCTCTCGAAATTGATCCTGACGACTGCGCTCAGCATCAGCCTCCGCTCGAAATCTTCAAGCGAAGTCTGAAACAAACACTCATCGAAGATGAATTAGGCTTTGGTCGTATGAAAGACGCCGAAACAGCATGGGCTGACCGTATCGCCGTTCGCGGGATGATCCATACCCTCGTTTCTGCATGGGATGACCTCTGTGAACCACTACGCGTGAGAAGCGCCATGCTCCATGCAGTATTTGAAAATCGAAACATGCCAGATGATCTTTCACAGGTATGCACTGTCTGGCAACACGCGGCTCGCTTCGCACCACGTCATACCCTCGTCCATCTTATGGAGATTTTGCGTCTACTCGATGGCGCTCTCTTCGAATGATAAGCGCGTTCATGTCATTCATTCGTGGAGAGCATGATGATAAAGGGAAGCTTTGTTGCACCTACATAACTTCGCATAATAACTACATGTAGGTCTAAATAATGTCCCCCTTTATAAATTATGCCCAAGCGATCGTGCCCGTTACGCTTTTCGCTGCATTTTTGTCATTTGTTCAGATAAAATATCATTTTTAATCTGAACAGACTTTTTTTTCGCGTAACATTCACAAAGACGATGGCATTATTATAAGTGGGGGCTTAATTTAACACCTACATGTGAGTAACATACATAACCACAAAATGATTGCTAAAGTTGCCCCATACACGCAAAACATTTGACTACTGACGAATTTTTTAAGTGCACACGAAACCTGCTTCTCAATCAGCCTTGTTCGTGTGCAACACACAATTTAGATGCTTTCTTAAATGTGACTAATTGCGTCCAAGCGTACAAAAATCCGTAGCAGAGTCGATCTCAATTTCAATGGCACGAAGTAACGTTGAATTCTCCGGATGCTCCAAACACTCATTGACCTTCTCTCGAATCTCAGCAGCCCGCTTTATATTAAAGGAATCACCGGAACGTTTGGCAAGATCAGAGAGTTTTTGCATACGCGACTGAACGTTGAGACAAAGATTGCGACACGATGTCGGCATCTTTTCAATCACGAGGTATTGCGCGTTTTCACGTGCCATATCCGCAATCTCGTCTTCTGTCAAATGAGAAGACCGATCGACCTTAACGTGATGTTCCTTATGCGTTTTGAGATCGCGCGCCGTCACATTAACAATACCGTCCACATCAATATCAAACGTGATCTCAATATCGATACTTCCCGCGGGTGCCGGTTCGATTCCGCTAAATGTAAACTGAGCCAAAACCTGGTTATCGCAAGCCTTTTCCTTTTCCCCTTGAAGGACGACGATACGCAAAAATGTTTGATTATCGACACTCGTCGTAAAAACGGTCGTATTGGAACACGGAATCGTCGTATTTTTGGGAATGATGCAGTGGAAACGCCCCCCGTGAACAGCAATCCCTAAATCATGAGGCGTAATATCTAACAAGATGTGGGAGGCTTCACTTTGGTTGATGAGTGCATCTGCCTGAATCGCAGCGCCCATCGCAACAACTTCATCCGGGTTGATATTTCGGGCGGGCGCTTTATGGAAAAACTCTTCGACGGCCATCTGAATAAGCGGCATACGCGTCATACCGCCAACGAGTACAACTTCATCAACTTCATCGACAGTAACATTGGCATCTTCAAGTGCAATCTGACAGATTTTGAGCGTTCGTCGAATCAGATCCACGACTTGTTTATCGAGCTCATCACGCGTCATAACCCGATTGATGTGAAGCGTTTCTCCATCTTCAGACGTCC
>JAFOHE010000060.1 GCA_017421975.1 Pseudomonadota bacterium | reverse complement strand
GGCATTACATTTTACATCTCTTCCTCTTCCATTTCCTTCAGCAGCTTTTTATCCTGCTTAGAGGAAAGGTCCAGCTTTTCATACATATCCGGGCGACGTTCCCGGGTCCGCTCTTCCATGCACGAGCTGCCGCTTGTGCCGTTCAATTCACCATCGTCGCACGCTTCGTAAGGCGCAGTCGTGATACCATCACCGCAACGCAGGCCATAATGGCAATCCGGGCGACAGCCGTTGTACGCCGTTTCGCTATTGGCAGAGCCCAAATCGCATTCTTCGTAGCCGACCTGAACTTTGCCGTCACCACAGCGAGGTCCCTTTGCCGAGCAGTCGAAGAGGCAATGGCCATACGTACCGTTGTCATTGCCGTCGTCGCAGGCTTCGCCTAAGGTAACTGACTTAATGCCATCGCCGCAATAGGGGGCTTTGCAGTGCGTCGTGCAGCTGTCATCATTGCTCGTATTGCCATCATCGCATTCTTCGCCGTTGTTGACGATGCCGTCACCGCAGTAAATCACGCGGCACGCATCCGAACACTGGCACGTCGCATCGGTGCAGTTGGCGAGAGCTTTGGCTTCTGCCGTGAAGACCCTGCCATCGCATTGTTCATTACCATTGATGCGCCCATTACCGCAGTTGGTATATTTACAATTGTTGCAATCGGGATCGGCGACATACGTAATACCGACGCACGCAGGTGATGAAGAGCCGCGGCAAAGGCTACCTGTATCGCAGGCTTCACCTTCTTCGATGCGCCCATTGCCACAAACTGCGTGCTTACCATCATTATTTGTCGTCAAATGACATTCGTTGGCCGCACCAGGATACTCGCAGCCCATGATTCTGTAATCATTTTGGCTATAAACCCTCGTGTCGTAGTCACATTCTTCGCCGAGCGAAACGATACCATCGCCGCAAACAGCTTTACACGTGGCAGCGCCGGTGTTGAGGAAGCCGTCGAGCGTGAGTCTGAAATTCGATCCCGTGTATTCGCGTTCCGCCTGGAACATGTGAATGTCGTAGATACCGCCTTCATAAATATCGTAGTTGGGATCGCATTTTTGCCCATTGGCACAAGTTTGGCTCTTCAGCACATTCGTCATTTCCTGACGCGCATGCATACCCCCCAAATCGACGAAAAGCTTGCCATTGATGTAGACCCACACATCGTCATCGCCCGAGAATGTGAGTTCTTCGCCACCTTTGTACTGGAAGAAGGTATGGATTTCGGTCGTGAAGTTGGCATTGACATCGCGAGAGGCGCCCGTTCCCGAGGAACGCGTGTCATTAAAACCAACGCCGTCAATCGGCGAAAAGTATTTTGCGACAAACGATTGTCCACCGGCTCCACGCGCTGCTACAGGCGGATTATCGGAATCAAAGACATACATGTTGGATGAGGCGCCACCGTCTCGCGCAAGATAAAGTTTGCTGTCAATCTGCTTGTTGATGCGCGTGTCTGTCCTAAACCACGTGTTGAACGATGCACCGCAGAGGATGTGATGACCGTACTGCAATTTGCGGCTCGTAGAACCAATCGCATCGGAACCATTTTCTTTCAAGAAAGAGTTAGATGTACCACTGTTATTATCAACGACGCATGTACTGCTCAAAGAAACGCCCGAGAACTCAGGTTTTCCATCCGCAGCGAGCGTGTCTTTGGCGATACCCTGACAGACATTGCCACTAAATCCCTGAAAATCAGGATGGCCGACGCCCGTCATCAAGAATTTGACGCCATTGTCATACATTGAAGCATCCTTCATGTTTGTTTTCGACTGACTCACCAGCCATGATGCCGTCGTTGATCCAGCCCCCGTTCCATCGACAATTGTGCGATCACACGAGTCATCAACAGCTTTCAAATCATTGATCCATGTCGAAGTCTGATAGCCATCGCCCGATCCCTTGGTATCGCGGCCACGGAAGTCGCGGTAAGTTACGGGGACTTCGATGTGGTCAGGATAATTTCCTTCCCTGAACTCGGTACATTGCCATCCGTCTTCAACTTTACAATCGGAGGAACAGCCGTCGCCGTTGATGAGGTTTCCGTCGTCGCAATCTTCTTTGGCGGAGCCCGAAATCATCCACATAGTGAGTCCATCACCGCAACGCGTGGTACAAGTGGAATTGCGGTCATTGTAAGCCGTATTTTTGCAATAGAATGCGGCTTCGATTTGGCACGTCGGCGAACAGCCGTCAGCGCCTTTGTTATTGTGATCGTCGCATTCTTCGTTTCCGCCGACGATACCGTCACCACAGGCGCCACTTGAGACAGAAGTACACGCATCATTCTTGCAATAATAATGGTCTTCGAGCGTACACGTGTCACTGCAGCCATCACCTGCATTTTTGTTTTTATCATCGCATTGTTCGTAGCCGACATAACCGGCATCGGGCTTAATGGAACCATCGCCGCAACGCATGGTTTTGCACGACCCGCCCGCAGCCGGACATTGATAACCGACATTGAGCGTACACGCATTTGAGCAACCATTTTTGTCGTTCGTATCGCCGTCATCGCAGATTTCGCCTTTTTCGACGACGCCGTTGCCGCATTTTCCTTTGGTGCAGACGGATTTTCCGGATGCATTGATCGTACATTTGTAACTCGTCTCGACTTCGCAATAGTTATTGCATCCATCGGCTGTTTTGGTGTTGCCGTCGTCACATTCTTCATCACCAGCGACGATACCGTCGCCACATGCTTTTGCAACACAAACCGACGGAGTGCCGTGGCAGATCCAACCATTTTCGACTTCACCGCGATAACAGCCGTCGCCGCTTTTGTCATTGCCATCGTCGCAATCTTCGTAACCGGTTTCAATTTTGCCATCGCTATAATTGATCTTATAGCACGTGTTGGGGCCGAATCCTTTGCAGTTGTAGCCCGGAGCCTTCTGACAGTACTTACAGCCATCGGTGTTACTGCCTTCGTCGCACTGCTCGCCATCGTCCTGACGTCCGTTGCCACACTGAATCTCTATGCAGCCGATGCCGCCTTCAGCCGAACCGGCTTTATCGCAAATCCATCCCTTTTTGACGCTCTTGCAATCTGCTGCGCAAATATCGCCATTATCTTCGCCTTCGTCGCAGACTTCGCCGAGTTCTTCAGCATCGACGCGTCCGTCGCCGCAGTGCGGATCAATGCTGCATTTTTTCGAACAGCTATTTGGGCTTGCCGCAGTCCCGTTGAGCGCCCCGTCATCACATGCCTCACCAGCATCGAGATGGCCGTCGCCGCAATAAGGTGCCGGCTGACACGCCATCGTGCAATGTCCCTCATCGGGATGATAATCGACATTGTTGGGGCCATCATCACAGGCTTCACCCAAATCTTTATCAAGGACACTGTCACCACAACGTTTTTTCGTGCAAAACGACGCGCTGCCCTGTTCATTGTTGCAACGCCAGCCGTCTTCAATTACGCACTCATAACAACCGTCATCGCTGTAGTCATTTTCATCATCACATTCTTCGCCAGGATCGACGCTACCATCACCACAGTCATAAGTAGTGGTAATGGGATAGCAGTTTGTCCCGCCATTGGCGCAGGCACAGCCGATATTGACGCGGCAACTGGCAGAACAACAGTCGTCATCCACCTTGTTACCGTCATCACATTGCTCGTCGCCTTCGACTATTTTGTTTCCGCAGACCGGCGTACCTGCACTCTGCTGCGTGCAGCCATCTTCATCGCAAGTCCATCCATCTTCGACCTTGCACTGATAGCAACCGTCGTCACTGTAATCATTGCCATCATCGCAAGCTTCGCCCGAATCGAGATTGCCGTCTCCACATTTATTCTCAACTTCAATGCGAACACAGGGTTCACCAGGTTTTTTGCACTTATACCCGGGTTCAATGTTGAGACAATTGGACGTGCAACCGTCACCACTCTCATTGTTGCCATCGTCACAGGCCTCGCCAATTTCGACTTTTTTGTTACCGCAATTGGGAGCAGGCGGCACTTCCTCGATGCCGTTTTCGGTCCACTGATAGCCAAACTCGACCGCGCACGTCGCTGAGCAGCCGTCTCCGTCCTCGGTATTGCCATCGTCACATTCTTCACCAACGTTCCACTTGCCATTGCCGCACGAACCCTCGCCGACGGGCTGGAAAGCGGCACCACCCGTTTCATCGGCGCACCCGAATAACTGAAGCGCCCCGATCATGCAGGTGAAAAGAAGAAAATGTCTGGATTTCATAATCATGCCCACACTGTTACAGGTCAATCCGCCAAGGTATGCGGATGCCCAATGTTATAAAAATCGGGATATATCCCTTTCAAACCCTTCATTGTGAGGGGGACAGCCCCCTACGCGGCAACCGGTATTGTCAAGGATGCGCCGTCTGCACATCCTTGGAAATACCGATAAGCCGCTACCCCCGATGCGGGGTTTCACCCCGCAACGCCCCGCTTCGCGTCTGCCATTAAGGCCGCATCAAGCCTCAAATGAAACTTTATCGTAGAGATAACAATCATTTTCAACAAACTGTATGTGTTCACGTCCACGGCAAAGCTCGCCGGACAAGATCCGAATATTTGGCTGTAGCGATTTATGATAAACATAATCGACATGGCAGACGTTTTCAGGTGCCAAAAAATCGCTCGGCGACGTGACGCCACCCAAGTGTTCGCTTCTTCCGGTGGCGATGTGGAGCGCCAATTTTTCGTCAAGCAAAATGGCACCAACAGCCTCGATGCCCCAGTCGCCCAAGACACCCAGTCCAAGTTCCGCCACATTGGCCCGCGCCGGATCGGCGAGGATAAATTTTCTAAAGCGATCGACCCACTCCCCCTCGCCGTCAATACATACGATTTTGTTCTCACTCACTTCGCACAAAGCGATTTCACCAGCATATTCGATGGGCAAAATGCCATTGGAAAGCGATACAATACCGCGTTTTTCCCCTTCATAAGGCACGACGTATGCCTCGCCGGAAGGCAAGTTTCCCGCCTGCCCAATGTTATTGAGTTTTCCGGAAGAAGCGAACCCCATGCGATGACGAAGATCGAGAACGAGATCGCATAGTTTTCCGGCTGCATCGAAGCAGATGCGCACGGAATCCGCCCAGGTCAAAGCCTTTGCAAGGCGCATCACGCGTTTATGAACTTCGTCGATATCCACGCAAAGAGCCGGAATCATGGCCTCCGTGAACCCTGGCATCGTCGCAGCTTTAAACCCAAAACGCGCCGCAGCCATTTTCAAAGGTGCCGTCGTCGAATACTGCGTCAACGCAATCCAGTACTCACTGCGCCCGTAAATGGCATCGAACGGTTGGGAAGCCACTTCCAACGCTGACAGCGCCTGAGCCGAATCGGGCACGGGCTGACCGATTTCAAGCTCATAAGCCGGCCACAAAAGATCCATGTTTCCCTGGCCTGGTGAGACATACGCGAACACGGCGCAGAGATGGTTTGGGACATCCCCCAGGGATTGCGCCCATTGCTGAACAAGTGCGCGGCGACGCTTCCAGTCTATTGTATCCTTGGAAGGATCACTCGGCACATCGACGATAAACCCAAAACGGTGTCCAATCTCACCCTGCCGGTATCCGAATACCTGTGAAAATAGCCGATCCAGTTCTTCGCCGGTCATGCCTGCTCCTTTCGTTAACGATGAAATAGAATGTCTGGCAACATGAACCACCTGACATTACTTTTTAGATGGAAATGAGCTTCGTTTCAAATGCGAAAACACGTGTCATGCTTTCAAACGCGAAAACACGTGTCATGCTTTCAAACGCGGGGCGTTGCGGGGGCGGGCCCCCGCAGAGGGGGGCGCTTGCGTATGCCTGGAACGCCAGAGACGTGCATGACTGCCGTCTCTGGCGTTCCAGGCATAGCGGCGTTGGGGGGACACGTCCCCCCAAAACACCGCAACATGACGCCTATTTTAGGGACAAACGCGCCATCAGACTATTCTTCCTGACGATCGTCACGGACATCAGTCTCGGCCTCGACGACATCCCCAGGCTGTGCGTCATCGCGTGCCGCATCGGCGGTATCATCCGAAGATGCCACTTCTGCCTCGTTTTCCACGACATCCGCCGGTTCCTGGGATGCGTCAGATTCATCCGCATGATCCGAGTCGTTTTGTTCCACGACATCGACCGTTTCATCCATTTTGTTGGCATCGTTCGTCATATCAGGCGTTGTCGCCCGATTTTTTCTGTGACGCAGAAGGCGACGCAAACCGAATGTCGCAGCGGCAGAAAGTGCAATCATAGAAACACTGGCAATAGCTTTGTATAGAACACGCATTTTTTCCTCTAATCATCAAGTGCATGTGTCATGAAAAAGGACACATCAAAAAAGAGTGCGAACCCCATCAAGGGTTCCGACACGGGACAAATCGGTCAGCGCGATTAGGACACCTGCCAGACCGTTCCTTCCGGTTTGTCGAGAATCTGAACGCCCATCGCAAGCAATTTTTCGCGGATTTCGTCCCCGACGGCCCAATTTTTTTCGGCACGCGCCTGACGGCGAGCCTCGATCAGCCGTTCGATTTCGGAGACGTCGAGGTTGAGACGTTTAACGGCGAGATCGCGAAGTTCCGAGAGAGCCACAGCCGGCTCGCGCGTGAAAAGTCCGACGAACGCGCCCATGGAGACAATGGCATCGCGATACGCCATCAGTGCACGGAGCTGTTCCGGTTTCTTTTTGCCACGGGCGTCGATAATCTCGTTGGCCTTGCTCTGAGCTGTAGCAAGGACAGCGAGTGCCTTGGGCGTATTGAGGTCGTCTTCGAGCGCAGCGGCAAACTCGGCGACGAGCGCTTCCGAAACGGCAGCTTCGGCGGCAAGCGCGGGGTCTTTACGCAACGCCACGGCGGTCACCTCATCGGCAGCCTGAATCGTGCGATAGAGAGATGTCAGGCGTCCCGTCGCCTCGGCAATCGTATCCTGTGAAAAATTGATGCTGTGGCGATAATGCGTCGTCAAAAAGAAATAACGCAAAGCCTCCGCATGCACCTGGGACGCGATATCACGAATCGTCCAGAAGTTTTTGAGCGAATGGCTCATTTTTTCACCATTGATCTCGACCATGCCGACGTGCATCCAATAGCGCGCAAATGCGCCTTCCTGGGCACCTTTGGCCTGCGCGATCTCGTTTTCGTGATGCGGGAAGATGAGGTCACGTCCACCGCCATGGATATCGAACGAGGGCGAGAGATATTTCGTACTCATGCAGGAACATTCGATATGCCACCCGGGACGCCCGTATCCCCAAGGCGAATCCCAGCCTGGCTCGGAAGGATCATCGACGCCCTTCCAAAGCGCAAAATCCGCCGGATTTTTTTTGATGTCGCTGACTTCGATGCGCACACCCTCGAGCATCTCATCGAGGTTACGGTTTGAGAAGCGCCCGTAATCCTTGAACGTCGTCACATCAAAATAAACGTCATTGCCTGCGCGGTAAGCATGGCCGTTATCAAAGAGCTTCTGAATGAAGGCGATAATATCGGGGATATGCTTCGTCACGCGCGGCTCAATATCGGCAGGCTCGACATCGATCATCGCCATATCGTGATGAAGACCGTCGATCATACGGTCAGCCAGTTCCGAAGGCGTACAGCCTTCTTCCTTGGAACGTCGGATAATTTTGTCATCAATATCAGTATGGTTACGAACGAGTGTCACTTTGTAGCCAAGCTTTCGGAGCATTCTCCGAAAGACATCGAAGACAACGAAAGTCCGCGCATGTCCAATGTGCGGAAGATCATAAACAGTCAGGCCACACACATAGAGTGAGACCTCACCTTCCTTGAGGGGGACAAAATCGACTTTGTCACGACGGGAAGTGTCGTAAATTCTAAGTGTCATAAAACCAATCCTGGATAGGATAAACGCTAAATCATGGGCAAAACCCACAGGCCCAATGCGACCGAAGCCCTTGAAACAGAACAGCCGCAACGTTTATTTTATCTGAAAAAGCGTTTTGCGTCCAGAACAAGCGCACATGACATCATCTATTATTAGTGATATTCGTGCTTCTAAATATCCGTGTTTCAGTCCCCGGTTCGGTCACGATTCCAGAAATCCATTTTTTCAAAAGTGACAAAGGGGCATTGGCAACACATCCTGGTCAAACAACCGCCAGTTTTTTCACGATGCATTTGCCGTCGGGAGCATATTTCCCCCTTGTAATGAAAGTATTACGCTTAAAACATTCATGCACGTCCAATGGGTTGGTGTACTTTTTCATGACAAGTATAGGGCATTTGCATCCGCCATCGGAGATCAGTTTCAATTATCCTCAAAACGACGGGGTTTTGCGAAGCTGCATCAATCCTGCTGACGGGAAATACATTGAAGTGGGCATACTATTGAAGTAGGCATACGTTAATTGTTTGCAAAACCGCCGTCTAGGTGTATAAACCATAAAATTAGTTGCATCCCGATTGGGAGAGTGTTTTAGATAAATATCTTGAACCTCGTTCTTTACTGACTAACAGGAACAAACGAATGCTGAGACTTTTAATTGAAGACTCTGAAGGCAAATCAAAACTTGCGCCGATATCTCC
>JAFOHE010000059.1 GCA_017421975.1 Pseudomonadota bacterium | reverse complement strand
GGGCCATTGCATGATATAATTCTCGCCTTTGGGAATGTTCGCAATATGCTGTTTGACGGGTTTCGCGGCGCAGTTGTTGAGAAGAACGTCGATATCGTGGATTTCGTCGTTGGCAACGATTCGCAGGGCGGCTGGCTGCGTCGCGGCGTGTGAGAGCTGTATGTCGTAACGGACGGGGTTTTCCACTGGAAGCGTGTTCTGTGAAAAGGCTGGAAAGATAGGGATTAATACGAAACCAAATAGGAAAAAGGCTGTCTGTATTTTTTTCATGGTGATTTCCTTCTATGGTGGTTTCCTTCTATAAAAATAGAATCGGGAAGTGCCAAATCATCCCATCGGAATCGTAGGCAATTTCTATGCTAAGATAAACATTAAGCGGAGAGATGTCATTCCAAAATGCCTGCATGAATCGGAAAAACTTGCGTATTGTGTGAATATAGCGCATAAAAGAATAGTCTTTATGGTCATTTGGCGTAAGCGCCGGAAGACCGATAATCCTAAGCGCGCACCATAGGCGCATTTGACGTAACAGGAAGCTGTATCGACTTATGGCATTGGATCGTAATTTTTATGTTGGCACCGTCCTGTCTGGCGGTTTCAAAATTGAAAAATTCGTCGGAGCGGGAGCTTTTGCGTACGTGTATATGGCAGTTTCACCTGCCGGGGAAAAGTGTGCGGTTAAGGTTCAGTACAATCTCGTGGATGACGCAAGAACGCGTTTTGCTCGTGAAATTAAAGTATTGAAAACGCTCCCACCAAATGACTATCTCGTTAGATATTATTCGGATGGCGTGCTCAAGGAAGGCTATCCCTATCTCGTCATGGAATTCGTTGACGGTATCACGCTGAAAGAAGCGCTCAAAAGGGACAAACAATGGCCTGTGAACAAATGCTGTGAGTTTATGCTTCAGCTTTGTGATGCGTTTGACGGCCTTCATCAGCTCGGTATCGCTCACCGCGATGTCAAGCCAGACAACATCATGATTACGAATGCGAATCATCAGGTCAAACTGATGGATCTCGGACTGATCAAGGACTCTCAGGGATTCCTTAAATTCCTTGAGAGCGAAGATATCATGAGTAACCGAGAGTTCGGCGAAAATCTCGATAAAGGTGTGCTTGCAGGAACGCCGGAATACATGGCTCCAGAACAGTTCTCCGACGCTTCCGTCGATGACGAATCTAAGACTAGTACCGATACTTGGACGGACGTTTACAGTCTGGGACTCATCTTCTACGAAATGCTGACGGGTAAAAAGCTTTTTGTCTTTTCGCCTGATAATAAGACGAAGCAAGATTATGCACGTAGTCTTCTCGCTTATTTGCGTCAGAGAACCAATCAGAATGATGCATCCATACTTCCACCGCCCGATGTGCCGTATCAGCTATGGACTGTTATCGCTAAATCGCTTCATGCCGATACGCGTACCCGTCAGCACAATGCGAGTGAACTCGGGGAGGACATTCAGCGTTTCATGACGACGGGGGAAGGCGTTATCGAATCAGATAGTGATAAAACGAGCGCGATTGATATTGCGAATTTCGCAGAAATTATGCGTGCGACTACGACGAAAGAATCTGCGCCACCTGCACCAGTTCCACCGCCAGTCTCCCAACAGGTTTATGGCGGTATGCCGAACAATTTCCCACCACAAAATACTGTTGCACCTGCTCTTCCGCCCTATGCAGCAGAATTGGCTGGTGCTATGGAGGATGAGGGAGACGATAACACGTGGTTGTGGATCATTGTCATTGCCTTGCTCGTCATTGTCGTCATTGTCCTCGTCCTCATTCTCTTTGTGTTTTAATTTTTTGTTCGCTTTTCTGTTAGATTCGCAGTCACTTCGGCGTCTCGGAGTGACTGCGTATTTGTATTTTGGACATTGGAGAAATCATCCATGAACGATAACTATCATTTATTGCTCACGTGTACACGTGGGTTTGAAGCCATTGTCCAAAAAGAAGCAGAATCTTTGGGCTGCTCGAATTGTGAGATCATCGGCGGCGGCGTGCGCGTATACGCAAATATGACATCGGTCATGCGACTTTGTCTGTGGTCGCGTACCGTCAATAAAGTCATGCTCGAACTCGCTTCTGCTTATATCCATAAGGAAGATGATTTTTATAACCTGGGTCACACCTTGCCGCTATCGCCTTGGTTTACTGCTCAGACGACGTTTTGCATCCATGCACATGTCAATGACGAACGTTTTAAGAATCCAGTCATTCTTAGTCTTAAGCTCAAAGACGGGTTGGTCGATCTGATGCGCGACAAATGGGGATGTCGGGCCAGTGTTGATACGCGTCGCCCTGATATTGAGCTCAATCTTCAGGTTATACAAAAAAAAGCACGCGTTTTCCTTGAACTTCAAGGGGAACCGCTCAATATGCGCGGTTATCGTCGCAGACAAAATCTCGCGCCAATTCGCGAGACGCTTGCGGCTTCGATGATCGCATTAAGCGGATGGACGCCGGATATGGCGTTCACGGATCCCATGTGCGGTTCAGGTACCTTCGCCATTGAGGCGGCGCTTTTGGCGACAAATACGGCTCCCGGCATCCAGCGTCATTTCGCTTTCGAAAAATTGCCCTTCTTCTCGGCAGAGCTCAAAGCGGAATGGGGAAAAATGCGCGATGAAGCTAAGGAATGTGCCAAGATCGGAAGAAAACGCTTTGAGGGCGTAATCTATGCGTCCGATATTGATCCGGCTGCTCTCGATATCGCTGCCAATAATGCCAAAACGGCTGGCATCGATGCGTTTGTCAGATTTGAATGTCGCGATGTCCTTGAATTGAAGCCCACGGGCGGGCATATTATGATGAATCCGCCTTACGGTGAACGCATTCGCGTGAGCGGTTATGATTTGCCTGAGTTCTATTATCAGTTAGGAAGACAGCTCAGAACGTTTCCGGGAGCATGCCTGACGATTATCAGTACGCCGGAACTTCTCAAAAAGAATCTTCACATGAAGCCGGATATGCGCGTTTCGACGTTTAATGGCCCGATCACTTGCGAAGTTGCACGATATGCACTTGGAAGCAGGGGATGAGCCTTTTAAGCCTTAAACCGTGTCGTCGCCATGACTTCACGGTTTTTTTGAGAGAATGTTTTCGCGAAAATTGAGGCGACAGCGCCTCTTTTTCAGTTTGTCACTAACAAATTATTATTTATAAAGAGTCGCCCTCAGACGCAGATGTTGCGCTGTTCGGGCATGGACGGATTTTTAGGGGTGTGAGTCTTAATTGTATGCAAAAAAGAAAATATAACGAAGAAGTTTTGACAAAAGGGGATTTGGCCGATCTTAAAGGTTTGCCAAAAAAGGTTAATCTCGGTGAGCAAAAACGCCGTATCAGTGCCCAGGTCGAAGCCGGAAAAGCACATATTGAAGGCGATGAGTCACTCGGAAAACTCTGTGTGACTGCTTTGAGAACGAGCGGAGAGTTTAAGCGAGCAACGCAGGGGTTTCATACCTATCCGGCAAGACTTCATCCAGAGGCAGCTCGTCTTCTGCTTGAAGCACTTCCGGGAAAATCGCTCGGCGATCCTTTTTGTGGTGGCGGAACGCTCCTCGTCGAAGCGTTGATTCAAGGAAGGGAAGTGCATGGTTCTGATCTCAATCCTGTCGCGACGCTCGTTGCAACGGCAAGAACGGCTTTGCTTTCCTCGCAGCAGCTCAATGAACTTGAGGCCCTTTTTGATTCGATTTATCGAACGGCATGCGCTTCGCTTGATAACAAAAAGCGCATTTTTCTGCCTTCCTCTATCCTCAAATATAAGGACTGGTACAAGACGCAGTGTTTTGAAGAATTGGCTGCGCTTTTTGATGCGACGCGAAGCGTTGAGAGCGAACTTAAGCCTTTGTGCCAGGCTGTTTTTTCGAGCCTCGTCGTCAAATATAGCCTTCGTGCATCCGATACGTCGAATAAGGTCGTGTATATTGCCCGTAAAAAAGGGGCTGTCGTCGATGCTTATGCTGACAAAGCGCGGGAATATCTGACACAGCTTCGTGAGCTTCAAACACTCGTCCCGCCAGGAACAAATCCTGCCGATATTACTTTAAGTGACGCGCGTTTCCTGCGTTTTCACAATGTCGATACCATTATTACGTCTCCACCTTATCCTGGAACATACGATTATTTGCCGCTTCAACAGCTTCGTCAGGCGTGGTTTGACCTCGATATGAATGAAGACAGCGAGATTGGTTCACGAAGATCGTTTAAATCAAAGCGAAATGCGTATGAAGGTTGGTTGAAGGACACGGATGATTGGATGGCCAGTGCTGCCAATGCGCTTGCTATCGGCGGAAAAATTGCCATTGTCGTCGGTGAGGGCATACAGGCAGGGCGAAGCCTGAAAGTCGCCAAGCCTACGATGAATGCTGCTCAACGTGCTGGGTTAAAATTCGTCTGCTCTGCAAGCGTCGATCGAAAAGATCCTGCGACAAACCAGAAAAAAATTGAGTATATTCTCGTCTTCGAGAAATCTTCTGAAACACCGAAGAATATTCTTCCAAAGCACGATTTAAATGAATCTCGCGGTTTGGGTGCCAAGAATTCAGACATCCGAGAAATTCGTACTTTCAGCAGTCGCGAGCATCGCGCCGAGGATTCGGAAATCCGCCGTATGCGGGATGATCATCAGGACGAGCGCCGTATGCGGGACAACCAACGGGACGAGCGCCGTATGCGGGATGATCATCGGGACGACCGCCGTATGCGGGACAACCAACGAGACGATCGCTGTATGCGGGACGACCAACGGGACGACCGCCGTATGCGGGACAACCAACGAGACGATCGCCGTATGCGGGACAACCAACGAGACGATCGCCGTATGCGGGAGGACCAACGGGACGACCGCCGTATGCGGGACGACCAACGAGACGACCGCCGTATGCGGGATGATCATCGGGACGACCGCCGTATGCGGGACAACCAACGAGACGATCGCCGTATGCGGGAGAACCAACGGGACGATCGCCGTAGTGACCGTCGTTCACGTGATGATCATCGCCCAGAAACGATGCAAGCAAAGAAAACGCGCCGTTTTGGCGAAGCGTATCGCGAGCGCCATGAGAAGACTGAGGATGCACGTGACTCGAGAGAAGAACGTCCCAGGCGGCGTTTTGGTGACGCTTTCCGCGAGCGTCATCAGGAAAATGACACCCATGCTGGAAAGTTTTTGAAAACGACGCATGGTAAAAGAGGCGTCTTTGATCCAAAGAACGCCGACAAGAAAGAGAAATAGAGCCGCCTTCACAGGTGTTTATTCACAAGCCAGCGTATCGCGAATGTGATAGCTGGCTTAAGTCCTGCGTATCGCGTGAGCGATAGCAGGACGAACGCGGCGTATGACATAGCCGCGTTTTCCCGCAAGAAGTACATGCGGATCGTATCAAAAACTTGCGTATTGATATAAACCAATTGTTTGGCAGCAAGGGAGAAAAGGGCCCATGCTAAAAAATGATTTATTTTCTGCCACGGCAACGGGGCAAACTTGAAAGGTTGCGTTAAACATGAAGCGATTTATAGGTATTGATGTCGGAGCGGAAACGCTCAAAGTCGTTGAATTGATTGAAGATAATGGCAAAACGACAGTCGGAAGGAAGATCAGGGTCGCGCATCATAAAGATCCGGCGACGGCACTGCGGACGGCACTTGAAGAGGTCGATTATGCCACCGTCGATGCGGTTGCGGCATGCGGTCGGCTCGCAAGAATGTTCAGAGTGCTTCAGATCCCCGATAAACTGGCACGTGGTGCTGGTTTTAAATTCTGTGTCGATGACAGCCCTGCAACGATTGTTTCGATTGGCTCGCATGGCTTTTCGGTGCTTGAAATGCGCCTCGGTAACCGCGACGTTTTCCGCGAAAACACACGTTGTTCGCAGGGAACGGGCAATTTTCTCATGCAGCTCGTCGAGCGCTTTGGATTGACGGTTGAAGAAGCGAGTGAACTTTGCAACCATGTCGAAGATCCTGCGCCGCTTTCCGGTCGCTGCCCCGTCATTCTCAAGACCGATATGACGCACCTTGCGAACTCGGGCCAGAGCCATGCACGCATCGTGGCTGGCCTTTATGATGCTGTGTGTGAGAACGTTCAGGTCCTGATCAAGCCGGCGCTTTGTCCGCCGCGCCTCGTCCTCGCCGGCGGTGTCATGCAGAGTGAACGTATTCGCCGTCATTTCGAGCGTTTTGCCGAGAAGAACCATTTTGAAATGATCCGTCTCAATGGCGATGACGGTCTTTTCATTGATGCGATTGGTTGTGCGTGCCTGGCAGCCAAACATGCGGATGCTGCACCAGGAAAGCTTGAGGATGTCTTTAGCCTCAAACAGGAAAAACACATTGAACATATCAATGATATTGCCGAATCGCTCAAACACGTGCGCAGACTTGAAAAACCGGCAAAAATTGAGGCTGCCGATCGACCGCAGGCAAGGCTGATTCTCGGTTACGACATGGGATCGACGGGCTCGAAGGTCGTCGCCATTGATGCCGATACAGGTGAGATGGTGTGGGATGCCTACGAAAATACGCGCGGTAATCCGATTGGGGCAGCACAGGATCTGACACGTCAGTTCCTTGACAGTGCCTGGGCACACAATTCGGTTGTGGCTGTTGGTGCTACCGGCTCCGGACGCGAAATCGTCGGTTCGCTTTTGAGCGTGTGTTATACGAGTGAGCCCGTCTACATTCTCAACGAAATCGCCGCACACGCCGAAGGCGCGGTTTCGTATGACCCGCGCGTCGATACGATTTTTGAAATCGGCGGTCAGGATGCCAAGTATATCCGCATTGATGGCGGACGCGTCGTCGATGCAGCCATGAACGAGGCATGTTCGGCTGGAACAGGATCGTTCATCGAGGAACAGGGCAAACGTTTTCAGGGCGTTAAGGATGTGCGTGACCTCGGAAAAATCGCAGCCAACGCCAAATGCGCTTGTTCGTTGGGACAGCATTGTTCCGTCTTCATGGCCGAAATTATCGACGAAGCCGTGGCCACGGGCGAAGCGCAGGAAAATATCATCGCAGGTATTTATGACTCTATTATTCAGAACTATTTGAACCGCGTCAAAGGCAGCCGAACTGTCGGTAAGGTCATCTTCTGCCAGGGAATGCCGTTTTCGAGCGATGCTTTGGCTGCTGCCGTTGCACGTCGAACCGGTTCCGAAGTCATTGTTCCGCCCAATCCTGGTACCATTGGCGCACAGGGCATTGCATTGCTCGCGCGTCGCTATCGTGTTCAGGGACACGACGATTTGCCGGCGCTCGATATGTCGAGATTCCTCGGCGCCGAGATCATCAAAAAAGACACGTTTATTTGCCAGGCCAATCGCGGCTGCGGTGGCGCAGGTAACAAATGTCGTATCGATCGCATCCGCACGCGTCTCGAAGGCAAAGAGGCGAACTTCACGTGGGGTGGCGGTTGCTCGCTTTACGACAAAGGCACGGGGCGCATCAAACTCCCAGATCTTGCGCCCGATCCCTTCCGGCAGCGCGATGAACTCATTCAGAAACTTATCGACGAACTTCCCGCAAATGAAGGCGGCGAATGTATCGCTGTCAGCGAAGAATTTACGCTTAAAGGATTGATTCCTTTCTTTGCGACTTTCCTCGCCAACTTGGGGTATCGTCTGGATGTCTTCCAACACGCGGACCAGGCGATTCTTAAACGCGGTATTGAGGAAGGCAACATTCCGTTCTGCGCACCGATGCAGCTTTTCCACGGTATTACATCGACATTGATTGACCGCAAGCCCGATATCCTCTTCCAGCCGATGCTTCTGAGTACGCCGGCCATGAAAGATGAGGAACGCAGTGTCCTGTGTCCGATCGTCCAGGCTGCACCGCGCATGAATGAATGGGATGCACGGTCTTCGAAGAATGCAGAAGCTTTCTCGAACATTCGTTTCTTCTCACCAGTCATTGATTTCCAGCCCGGTGGGCTCGGTTCGGACAACTTCCGTAAATCATGTATCACCATGGCAGCCCAGCTCCTCGAAAAGAGCGAAAAAGAAGTTCTCGCCACGGTCTTCGATGACGTTTATGATAAGGCTATCGCTGCGCAACGTGCGTATGACGAAGCTTTGCTCAAAAATGGTGATGAAGCCCTCGCGTATTGTGCCGAGCGCGGTATCCCCGCAGTCGTCGTCCTGGGACGCGCTTATACGATTTATAATAAAGTTCTCAATTCCAACGTGCCTGCTATCTTGCGCGAACAGGGCGCCATCGCTATCCCGATCGACTGCTATCGCATGAATGCGGATACACCGCTATTTAAAACGATTTATTGGGGGTATAGTCAGCGCAACCTTCGTGCAGCGCACCAGATCCGTCGTTCGCAAAACGTCTACAGTATTTGGTGTTCGAACTATGCCTGTGGACCTGACAGCTTCTCGCTCCATTTCTACAATTATATTATGGAAGGTAAACCCTATGCCGTCATTGAAACGGACGGACACTCGGGGGATGCCGGCACGAGAACGCGCGTCGAGGCTTTTCTCCATTGTGTGCGTGAACACATTGCCAAAGGTGGCGATATCGGCACGCCGCACGAATTCCTCAAAATTGAGCAGAAAAATACGACGCTTCAGGCGACGAAACGCAACAACGAGGTCGTGATTATTCCACGGCTCGGACCTGGCGCGAGAACGCTCGCTGCTGCTTTGCGCGGACTGGGCTACCAGGCTGAAGCGATGAAAGTACCGACGCGTGAAACGCTCGCCATCGGCCGAAAATATACTTCCGGCAAAGAATGTGTTCCTATGACGATCACCCTCGGCACGCTTATCGAACGCGTGACAAAGGAACCTGATAAATCGAAAAAATTCTGCTTCCTCATGCCTGGTGGCCGTGGGCCTTGCCGATTCGGTAATTATAATCATCTCCACAAAATTACGATGGAAAGACTCGGACTCGATGATCGCGTCAGCGTCTGGTCGCCGTCAGACAACAACTATTTTGAAGGTATTGACGGCGGAACCGTGGCTCTCGCCTATATCGGTTTCGTAACGGCCGATATTCTGCTTTCGATGCGTTATGATGTCCGTCCGGCTGAAGTGAGCCCTGGTGCTGCCGACGCTCTCTACGAAAAACTCGCACAGGAACTCGACGATCTCCTCACTGCAAAAGCCCAGGAAGATGGTTCCGTCGCCGGCGCTGCAAGAGAAATCGCGCTCAACCGTTACTACGGCTTCAAAAAATTCATTGCCGATGCTGCTACCGCTTTCAAAGCGATTCGCAAGCCCGGTGAGCTTCCGACGGTTCTCGTCACAGGGGAAATCTACGTCCGATGCGATCCTTTCGCGAACGACTTCGTCATTGATCAGCTCCAGCGTCGTGGTATTCGCGTCAAACTTGCACCCTTCTTTGAGTGGCTCGATTATCAGGAATATATCAACACGCAGGTCGGTATTCCGCAGACATTCGGAAGTTGGTTTACGGCAAAACTTCAGGTCTATATCCTCGAAACGCTCCATGCGACGGCTGCTAAGATCCTGGGATGGCCGAAGCTCGCACGCGCCAAAGATTACCTGGCCGATGCTGAACCGCTCGTCCGTTATCAGCTCGAAGGTGAGGCCGGTCTGACGCTCGGTAGCGCGATCCACGAGTGGAACGAGCACGAGATCGATGCTTGTCTCTCGCTCGGCCCTCACGAGTGTATGCCTAGCAAAATTGCTGAAGCGCAATTCTTCCATGTTGCCGAAAATACTGGCATCCATACGTACACGCTGCATCTCAACGGCGATCCCGTTGACCCTGTCGTCATCGAAAATTTCGTCTATGAAGTCCGCGAACGCTTTGCAAAACGCGCCGAACGTCGTGCAGCGCATCCGCTTCATCACGAAACACGCCTTGAAGAGGCTAAGGGGGTGTTGAAGGAACTCATCCGTGGTCTGCCTGGAAGAAACCACAGAGACCTTGAAGATTAACAAGTTATTTGGGGGCGGCTGCTATTGGCCGCCCTTTTTTTAGTGCGTCCAATACGCAGCACGCAAAACCGCTATTCGCCTTTGGCGAATACGCGTTTTATTTTATTTTTGGCGGCTGCTATTGGCCGCCCTTTTTTTAGTGCGTCCAATACGCAGCACGCAAAACCGCTATTCGCCTTTGGCGAATACGCGTTTTATTTTGATTTGTATAAAATACAAATTTTATTGTTAAAAATCTGTTTGTTCGACGCGTTTGTGATAGACTACGTGAGCTTTAACGTGGCCTTGTCAATAAGGCGATGATGTGAGGCATTTAGAATGGCAAAAAAAGAATAAGAGTGATGATGAATGGATGCAAAATGATTATTTGATATAAGTTATTTTCTAAATATGGGATTGTGATAATGTATATGTATTTGTCTACAAACTGGCAAAATGGGATAATGTTTGATAACTTCGGTTGAATAATGACCTTTGAAGTTATACATGAATGGGAAAATACAATGAGAAGATAATATGATGAAAATCCAAAAAACATACCTTGGTATATTGGTTGCGTTATGTGGATTTATATATTAGCATTTTTGTTGGGGGAATCAGATAAATATGATGGTATTGACTTAAGTGAACCAGATAGCATAAGACTCGAAAAAATACAGAAGCAGGTTGATAGAGTTAATAGAGCTAAGAAAATCAGAAATATTAAGGTCGTTAAGGCAAAACCAGATTGTCGCCAATGCAAGATGTGATATATATTATAAGAAAAAATGAAAAAAACGGTTGAATGAGGAAGCAAAAACAGAGAAGTGGACGGAGTGGTAAGAAAATGAATAGATACGAAGAGGAAGTAAATCCGAAACTCATTGTCTGGTCTATAGGTGGATTGTTAGTTTTTATAGCGATCATGATGTTATTTGTTGAACATGAAAAATATGCCGATGTTGATTTAAGTCAATCTCGTGTAAAAATAAAAGTGGAAAAAGCACGCGAGAAAGCTGCTGAACGTGAAGCTAACAGTAGAGAATTTGAAGCGCGAAGAAAGGACAATGGCATAGAGTTTCTACCACTTTCGCTGAATCGGGAACCAGAGGCGTTGGATCTGAACCGATTAAATTCAGGGCATCACGGAGAGCATTACGCATTGCCTCCCGTGCATGAGGTGAGATATACAAAGCAGGATATAGAAGCAAGGAAGGCAAAATGGGATGCAGAAGCTGTGAGTCAAGCTAGCGATGCATTGAAAAATGATGATACCATTGAGGACGAGGCGATTCCAATGCATTTTAAGATGATTACGGTGACAAAGCCTAGCACGGAAGTTGGCGAGGATGGGCTTCCAATGTATCCACACCCAAAAGCAGTTGCAAATGTGATGAGAAGAGCACACGATAGGATGCGTGAGAAGTGTTATCCTAAAAGCGGTTACATGGACATGAAAGCGGGCATGAGGAAAGATGGTCACGTGGTATATCTCAAAGCTTCTGGTTCCTTGCGTGGTGATGACACTGAAACATGCATTTTTGAGGTACTTTCGGAAAGCAAATTCCCGAAATTTGGGAGCCCATATTTGATTCAGGTTACATATCGGTTTGAATTTTAAGAGAGAGGTGCTACAGGGTATGTATGAAACCTACCCTTCGTCAAGTTTCACAGAAAATTCATGCTCCTTGCCTGTAAATAGACAAGATGCATCCAGAGATAGCGTATGATATGTTCCAATGTTCTGTTTACGCTGACGGGGAAAGCTGTTTGAGGAGGGGACAATAAGAACGGAATTGTTGTCAATGCATCTTCGTATTTATTTGCTAAAATATTGTTCATTTTGCTTAGATGTGCTACAAAATTCTATCGTTTCAATATGTTGAAACGATAAAAACAGTTTTGGAGGTGTACGATGCAGTGGGACAAAGACGAATTTGGCAATCATGGTAACGATGATCTGTTGACACAAAACAGGCATCCTGACTGGGGTTCAGAAAAAAGTGTAGATCAGAATTCGGCGAATATTGGTCATAATAACGCTAGTAAGTTAATTGCAGTCATAGCAATTCTATTTATTGTGGTCATGATGATATTAATTGTAGTCCTTATGTTTCTATAATTTTGTTTCAGATGGATGATGGAGGTGTGCGATGCAGTGGGATAAAGATGACTTTAGTAACAATAGTAAAAAGGATGATCTGTGGTCACAAAATATGAATCCTGATGGGTGGCGTTTGGAGCAAAAAAATAATAATATAAATTCATTCAATCGAAAAAATAAAAGTAACCTGGTTACTATCATAATGATTATTGTGATTTCTGTTTTTATTATTGGAGTTAATTTTTTCGTGCTGACTGAACAGAGCAATAAGAGGATGGATGAGATGGTGAGGATTGAACAAGCGATGAACGAAGAAGAAGAAGAAGAGGCACAGGCGTTAGAAGCAGAAGAAGCGCGTGCGGCAGAAGCGCGTGCGGCAGAAGAAGAACGCAGGCGTGAGGCCATGCGAAAAGCAGCAGTAGATGCACGAATGGAGGAAGAAAAAGCGCGTCTGGAGGAAGAACGGGCGAAGCTGGATGTACAGGACGAGAATGCGTTCGTTTTTGATAATAACGAAAAACTTCCTAAAACGCCGGACAAAAATTTAATCAAAAATAGACTTAAGAGTACTTCTGATTTTATGC
>JAFOHE010000058.1 GCA_017421975.1 Pseudomonadota bacterium | reverse complement strand
GATACATCAAACCTCGTCATGTTTAAAACATACGTAAACAATATAAACATGATGATTAGTTATCAACGAAAACCAAAGAAAACAACTATTTTGGGCATTGCTGTCTGAAAGTTATCGTCACTATTATCGAGAATCCAGGTATCGTCTGCGCTACGCTTGACGATACGCCCTTTTGCGCGCAGCTATTTCGCCGTGGGCCGTGCCAAACGCACGTCACCACGTCTCAATACGCCACGCGGCGCGCTCGCGCATACAAGCTGCCAAACGCTTGAATGTACCACCGACTTGTGATAAAGAATCAAATGCTTGGCTGTCCAAAAGCACTAAGCATTCAGTTATATCCCCGCGCTCGCGCACGCATTACGTATTTCGCGAACACGCCAGCCTCCCCCATACAAGGAGTTCTCGTGAAAAACATATCTGTTCGCAAAACAAAAATCGCCCTTTTTCTCCCCATAGCGCTCGCTGTACTCGGCCTTCAGGGATGTCGTTTCGATGACAGTGAATATATACAGTATGGAGAACCAGTGAAATGCGATGGTTATGATCTGCTTGAACTTGATGACGGCAAATATATTAGAAAAATCAATGATAATGATTGGGCTTGTGGCGACTATGATACCGTTGGTATGCCTGATCAGGTCACCAAAACAGACATCTGTGAATCTGATTCAGACACGACCGCATGTTGTACGATAGACGAAATTCAACGCGCAAAAGAAGCGATGAAATACAGCTTATGCACTGCATCGGCACACAATTGTATTCCAAGAGTATTAGCAGATGGCAGCAAAAGCGAAAATAGTCAGATGTGTAGTACCTGCGCTTCCGGACAAATAAACTGCGGAGGCGAATGTGTTGACATAAACGAAAGTAGCAATCATTGCGGTAGTTGTAATGGCGCAAATGCAGTCTGTGATATTGAAACTGAAACTTGTGTGGAAAGATCGTGTCAAAAGACACAACCATGTAATGTAGATACCGAAATTCCATGTTTGGATGAAAATGATAATATCAGATGCGTGTCGTGGTTATCTGCTGACACATGTGGCGCAAAGGAATGTGAGAATAAGGAAGAAGGAACTTTTTGCAAATGCGAAACAATAAATAAAGGAAACCAGTGCAAAGGTGATTTGGTCTGTAATACGAATGGCGAATGTGTCTGTCCTGAAGGTCTCTATCTTGATAAGAGTAACGAAACGCAATGTAATTCTCCAAATGATCCTAAGCACTGCGGCGCAAATACTGACAACTCCGACGGTATCTCGTGCATAGATGGACAAAAGTGTAATGGTAAAGAATGTGTCTGCATCGAAGGCATATTTTGTGATGGCCAATGTGTCAATCCTTTAACTAACCATGAGTATTGTGGCGTAACAAACGAATGTGGCGAACTCGTCGCTTGCAATAGTGATGAAATTTGTAAACAAGGTGTCTGTACTTGCGCGGATTCCACCAAAGCCAAATGTGGTAATGCATGCATCGATGTCGAAACAGATCAGTTCTGTGGTGCCAGAGGCTTATGTCATTCAGATGCCGTCGAGAGTCCAGATTTTAAAGGCTATAATTGCAAAGCCATCTATTCCTTAAGCCAGTGTGTAAAAAATAGTAGCGGGCAGTATTCATGTACATGCGATCCAGGTGATGTCTTCGATTGGATATCCGGCGACTGTGTCGATCCAAGCAGCAATGATCGTGCATGCGGAACAGATAGTGATAATCTCATAGACTGTAAGTTGTATTATGGTGAAGATGCCACTTGCAAACAAGGTGTCTGTGCATGTAGAACTTCCGACTGGCTAAAACTTGATGATTCAATAACCTGGTATTCCAGTTTATCAAATAAACGTTTTCGATGTGTAAATCCAAGGACGGACAATCGTTTTTGCGGCGCAACCACTGAGAGCCGTGGCGAGATTTGTCGGGATGGTGAAACCTGTATTGACGGAAAATGCCAACCGACAAGCAATTGCGAACAAATGTTATGCTCCGAACACTGTTATTATTTTAGACATGCACATTTGACGAGTTGCGACGGGGGTTGTGATAAGGGATACTGTTCATTAGAAAATGACTATCTGATTGAAGGTTGTCAAGGTACGATCGGTTTAACCTGTAATTGTAATGAAGGTGATGTTCTCGTTGATTATGGTAAGTTTAAGAAGTGTACTTCTGTCGATAAACTCAACGAGATGCATATTGTAATTACAGAAGGCTACACCTCAAAATATATTTGTGAAAATGGATGGGCTGATAATCAACAAAGTAAACATCATAAAGATGGAAGTCTGGCAATTGTTGACAACACAGTTTGTAATATTAACATTTCTTCTGACAGTAATAATTGCGGCGAAATCGGAAAGGTCTGCACAGAGAGTAATCCTCTCAACATGACAAAGCCCTATTGCGATAATCATATTTGTAAGTACTCAGGCTGTGCTAACGGTTATGATGATTGCAATAGTGATATGCAAACAGATAATACCGATGGCTGTGAAACGCCGATAACCACCGACAATAATTGTGGTGCTTGCGGTGTTACTTGCAATAAGGATAGAATTTGTAATAATGGTGTCTGCTGTCTCGCCGATGGAAAAGTCACGGATAATGTTAAATCCTACGATTGTTGTGACGGGTTGAAGAAATATAAACAATGTGTGTTGGATATGGGCTTTTTGGGATGTTGGAATCATCATTATCAATGCGCTTCATCTCAACCGGACGGATGGGAAGCGTATTAAAAATGAAAACGCGAACCGTATTGAGCGTAGCGAAATAGGTGAGCGCAAAGGCGCGTATTGTCAAAGAGGCGTTCCATGGAACGCCTCTTTGACAATAGCGCCGAAGGCCGAGCGTATCGAGCCAATAGGACGTGCAAAAAAGCACGTCACGGCGAGATAGCAAGGCCACAAAAAACATAAACCCTCACAAAGCACAATTCAAATCATTAAAACATCAACATGCCTTTGGCGAGTTTACACTTTGAACAACGTCGCCTCAGCATGAAAAATTGTAATACCGCATATCGATGCGAGCGGATCCATCATATAAGACGGCGTGAGCGTGATGCCCATTTGTGTAGCGCCAAGTGCTTCAAGTACGGGGGCTTTGAGACTGTGATCCGGCGCGATGGGATAACCAAAGGCAGGGCGTATGAGCCTGCCATAGCGTTCACGCAAATCCTTATGCAGGCTGTCGCAGGCAGCTGAAACGAGTTCCGTCGCCAAAGCCATGGCAAGAAGGCGTGTATAGGCTTCATCGTACCCCAGGTAACGCGCAAGCCGTGCCACATCACACGCATCGACGGGACACGTCAACGCAAATAGCCCAACTGGTGTCTCGCGATCTGGCGCGAGAAAATCTGCAAGTGCCAAATGCGGTTCATCCTTTTTGAGGGCGCGTATGCCAGGCAAGCGAAACGGCGCACCATTATCGGGAAAACACACGATCGTCTCATTGTCGGGCCTTGCGAGCACAAAGCGATAGCGCCCATGCGTCGTCAAGAGATGAAGCGTTTCTGCTGCATGGATAAGGGCGTCAAAATCCGACTTTGTCTTTGCATGATACGCCTCTGCCGCTTCCTTGGGCGGAGGCGTTATCCGAACGGCGCGAAAGAGCGAGGCTTCGACCAAAAATGACCGGATTTGCTCTGGTGTCCAACCAAATACCTGACATTCACGCGGCGCATCCATCAGGGGCTGATTGACCGGATAAGTCAAGCTGGGCTTCTGTTTACGCGCTTCTTCAAGCGTCACGCACGCGTCCTGTGCCATACCAGCAAGGGCTTCTTCATGGCGTTGTCGAATCGCTTCTACCGTTTTGTCCTTTGTCGCGGGATTGAGCCATGGACCAAGGACGACCGGTACCTGCGAGGCATCTGCGATATGCGTAACCACGCCTGGCGCATAAGCTGGCGCAATTTTCATGGCCGTATGGCGATCCCCCGTCGCAGCCCCACCCACGAATAAAGGTATCGTCAAACCCGCATCACGCATGGCTTTGGCAACTTCAACCATCACGCTGAGCGATGGGGTAATCAGACCGCTCAAACCGACGGCGTCCACGCGTTCCGAAAGCGCCGTCTCGACAATCCTTGATGTTGGCACCATCACGCCCAAATCGATCACTTCATAGCCGTTACAGGACAAGACAACGCTGACGATATTTTTGCCGATATCGTGGACATCGCCATAAACCGTGGCAAGCAAAATCCGCTTCGGCTGCACGGCGGCCTGTGCCGTGTCAAAAGACAAATACGCAATCGCCTGCTTCATCATGCGGGCCGCTCTCACGACTTCGGGCAGAAACATCTCGGCTTTGGAAAAACGCTCCCCGACAACGTTCATAGCGTCCATCAACGGCCCCTCGACGACGGCGAGTGGCGACATTGAAGTGCAGAGGCTTTGCACATCCTTTTCGAGCCAACGCGAGATACCGTGCGTAAACGCATAAATCACGCGTGCATGGGGCGACATTTCGCTCTCTGGCATCACGGCAGTTTCGTTGCCTGTCTTTGACGGCACATGTGAGCCAATCCACATCAACATTCTGTCAAGGCTCTCTGGCACGGCATCGACTAAATCCTCTGCCAAAGCCGCGAGCTCGGCATCAGGCGCGTTTCCCGTTGAAAGAATCGACGGATTCGCAATCACCATGGTCAGCGCATCCCCTGCTTTTTCGAGAAAAGCCGTGTGAATAGCGCGTCGAACATCGTCACGGCCTCGAAAAGCAAAAGACAGATTGCTTAATCCCCCAATCGTTTCGAGGCCATCAAAGCGCTGGCGCATGATTCGACACGTTTCAATGAAGCTTAACGCCTGTCGGTCATGTTCCGGCATGCCTGTCCCAATGGCGAGAATATTGGGATCGACGGCAATCTCTGTAGGCTTAAAGCCGAGCGTGTCAATGAGAAGACGGACAGCACGCGTGAGAATCGATACGCGGCGTTCAGTCGTCGAAGCCTGACCGGCCTCATCAAAAGCCATCACGACGACACCGTGGCCGAAGGCCTGAATCTCTTTTGCCTGCGCCAAAAAGGCTTGCTCTCCGGCTTTGAGACTGATGGAATTGATCAGACACCTTCCAGGGATCTCACGCATCGCCGTCCGAATAACGTCGAAATGGCTCGAATCAATGACGAAGGGATACTTTGAAACATCGGGATCGGCGTCGATCGCGCGTAAAAACGTTTGCATCGCGCGGGGGCCGTCAATCAGCCCATCATCCATACAAATATCGAGCATACTGGCACCGGCAAGCATCTGATCGCGTGCAACGGTGACAGCTTCATCCCAGGCTTCTGTTGTCACGAGGCGTTTGAATTTTTTGGAACCGGTCACATTCGTGCGCTCCGCAACCAAAATGCGATCGCCCACCTTTCGTTGAAGCGGGGCAAGACCGGCGAATTGTGGCCTCGACGACAGACACGGCTTGAGCGGACGCACAGGTTTTTGAGCAACTGCTTCTGCCATCGCTCGGATGTGTTCCGGCGTCGTGCCGCAACACCCGCCGATAAAATTAAAAATGCCCTCTTCAGCGAGTGATGACAGGCATTGAGCCATATCTTCCGGCGATTCTGAATAAGAACCGTCTACATTCGGCAATCCGGCATTGGGATAAAAACAAATGGGAAGATGTGTTTCGCATGCAAGTTGGCGAATAAACGGCGTGAACTCGTCAACGCCAAAACCACAGTTAAACCCAATTGCCAACGGTTCAAATGGCGCCATGGCATGGACAAAAGCCATAAACGTCTGTCCATTCAAAAGACGCCCTTTGACATCCGCAAGTGTTGCAGAAAAAATAACGGGAAATCCTAAGCCTCTATGCTCGGCATCAGCTTCCCCAAAGTACCGACGCACAGCACGCTGACAAGCATACGCCGCCGCTTTTGCATTCAAACCGTCAAAAATGGTTTCCACCATCAAAAGATCGACGCCTTCATCGAGCATCGCATAGATTTGCGCTTCATACGCAGCGGCGAGCGTTTCAAAATCAACCGTTCGTCGCCAGGGATCATCGACATCCGATGAAATGGACAAACTCGTCCCCGTAGGCCCTACGCTTCCCGCAACAAAACAAGGTTTGTGCGTCACCGATTCGTAAGCATCCACCGCTGAACGTGCAATGCGGACGGCGGCACGGCACATATCTTCCGCAAGCGACGCCAAGCCATACTCTGCCTGGCTCACAACATTCGCCCCAAACGTACATGTCTCGATGATATCGGCACCCGCTTCGAGATAAGCACGATGAATCGCCGAAATAACATCGGGACGCGTCAGCGACAGGACATCGTGATCACCTTTAAGAGGAGTAGGATGTTCGTCATACCCCGCCGGATGATAATCGGCTTCTGAAAGCTGATAACGCTGAATCATCGTGCCCATGCCACCATCTAAGATAAGAATACGCTCGCGCATGGCACGATGAAGCTGAGAAAAAATCTTTACAGGGGATATCGCCGCTTTCAACGTCATAAATCTACTCACATACACACAATGGTTGGGGATAACCTGGGGATAACCTGGTAATGAAGTTCCATAGACCGCCTATGCAAAATTACAAAATAATCCATGCAACGTCCCTACAAAAATAACCTCCAAGCATAAAATCAAATGACAACTGTTCAAATGGTCAAAATTTGACCTACGTGTTGTTTTTTGGGGGGCGGGCTATTTACGGCACAGCGGGGCAAGCCCCACTGCGCTGTAAATACGCCCGCCCTTTTGCGCTATTGGCTGCGACAAGCAAACTTGTCACAGCCAATACGCGCAAAATACCTTGCGTTAAAAAGCAAAATACGTGGCTAAATCATCATATTCAATAGATATGTTCAAGTTAAAAAACTTGAAAATGAAAATTTGTTTCCTATAATCACATTCAATTTTTAGGAGGATGTGATCATGCGAACCATACTTCATTGTGACATAAACAATTGTTTTGCAAGCATTGAGGCCTTGCGTAACCCACAACTACGTGGGCGTCCAATCGCTGTCTGTGGTGATCCGCGCCAACGTCGAGGAATTGTGCTTGCAAAATCAGAAGCCGCGAAACAGTGTGGTGTCAAAACTGGAGATGTTTTGTGGGAAGCACGTAAAAAGTGTCCAGATATCATCTTTGTGCCAGCGCATTATGATGTTTATGTTCATTATTCTAATATGATTAGAAAGTATTACGAAGAGCTAACGTATCGTGTGGAACCCTATGGCATTGACGAATGTTGGCTCGACGTCACGGGGGATCTGAAACGCCACGGCGTATCCGGCTATATGTTGGGCGAAGAGATACGCGAAACCGTTAAACAACGTTTTGGGCTGACGATCTCAGTGGGCGTCAGTTTTAACAAGGTCTTTGCAAAACTCGGCTCGGACTATCGCAAACCGGATGCAGTCACGGAATTTCGCCGTGAAGATATGTGTTCGCATATTTGGCCGCTTCCTGCGAGCGATTTATTTGGCGTTGGCCGTGCAACACAAAAACAGCTCTTGCGCTTTGGTATCCAAACCATTGGCGATATTGCGCGATCGAACGTCCCCTTTTTACGTTCACAGCTTGGAAAGCTGGGGGAACAACTATGGCGTTATGCCAATGGCTATGATGAGAGCGAAGTGACGCGCCCCGAGGAACTTGCAAGCCGGCAAAGCGTCGGACATGGGACAACACTGCCGTTTGATGTGACGCATGACGAAATGTTATGGCCAGTTTTGCTTGAACTAGCAACGCGTGTCGCCCACGATCTGCGTCGCGAAGGATTTTACGCACGCGGACTCGGATTATGCGTTCGGGACAGCCGCATGTGTTTTCACCAATATCATTACATCCTTTCTCAACGCACGAATGTTTCAGAAACACTGGCGCGCATAGGCTATATGCTCTTTATCCAACGTTATGGCTGGCATGAGCCAGTGCATGCCATCACGCTGACGGCAGATCATCTTGAACCCATCAACACCCCGCACCAACTTGAACTGTTTGCGCCCTCTGGCATAGAAACGGGGCGTACGGCAACCATCGGTCTAATCGAAGATGCAATGATGTCTTTGAACACACATTTTGGCAGCCGTATCTTGAAGCGTGCGACGACACTTCATCCGATACCCGAGCATCCGTGTGGTTTTGGCAGGCCTCAGGCTACGGCTCAATAATCGTCGTCAAGGTCGTCGATATCTGCTAATTCTGAGAAAACATCAGCATCCTCAAAATCTTCATCATTGCCGAGAACGTTGCGGAGCTTGTCTAATCCGCTTTTTTCGACCTGACGGATACGTTCGCGCGTGAGATTAAGGAGAATACCTACATCTTCGAGAGTAATTCCTCCGCGATCTGCAACATCAAGAGCGCAAGTTTCCGTCATTTCCCAAACTTCAAGGTCCGGAAAATTCATTTTGATAGATCCAGACTGAGGCACGATATCGAGATAAAGATGATATTTGCAGCTAACCCATGGGCAAGGACGCGGTGCGTCCCGACATTCTCCACGCGAAGTTGGTCTGAACTGCTCAAAAGTTTCGAAGATCTGTTTTGCTTCTTCAACTTTTTCGCGAGGCAGGCCGCGGACAGCAAGCGTTTTCGATCGACGCAATCCGCGTCGTGCACCGCGTCGTGCTGTCGTCGTTCGTATAGGCCGCGATTGGTTCGGCTCGTCCGTCATTTTGACTACACATCCTGTGAAAGTGAAAAAAAAAGCCCGGGATAACTTCGTAAAGAATTTACCACGATAACTATCCATTAGTTTGGCGCAAATAATGGCAAAATGTCAAGCAATAGCGACGGGCGACGATAGAAAAAAGGCCCTTTCAAAGAAGGGCCTTGGCATAAGAAGTCAGAACGGCTAGAGATCAACAAAATTCAGATAAAGACCTATACCGTTGCCATCGATATTGAAATTGACCTTATCCGCCGGCTTAATCGCCGCTTTCGTTGTTTCCCCATCATCGCTATCTTTGTTGGCTGGCACCCTGAACTGATCGTAGTTGAATGAGAATGTGGCGTATTTAAGAATATCCTGGAAAGTCTGTGTCTGCACAAGATTGTTGACAGCGATCTTAAATGCGGCACCAATTCCCTGGCTGGCACCGACCTGAACGTTGCCAAGCCTCATTTCAAATTTGTTGTCGGATGCTTCGAGGTTGAACCCAATGAGAAGATCTGCATAACCACAAATATTGGCAAGACTCCAGAATCTGACGCCGAGCGTGAAATACTTGCGCCATTCTTCGCCACACTGCATGAGCGTCTGCATAGGATAGTCATGCATACTCGCCATGGTGATCTCAAAGGTGGACGCACTCGTGGATGACTGGTTCGTCAAAGACGATGTGCTGATTTCGGATGAGACGTGACCTTCGTGGAACATGAGACCAATAATACCGCGAATGAGATCGGGGTGAATGTGTAGACCGATTTCAGCATCCTTCGGAAATGCCTCATCCCACGTCACGCGCCCATTTTCGCCAAAATAGGTGGTGCCGAGGTTGATGTTCGAAAACATGCCAAGGGTAAGCGTGCCTTCCTGTTCATTGACAACGGGGGAACCTGCAACGAGTTTGATGGGGTTATCCTGAAAATCGAATTCCCATGCATAAATATCGAAAAGACCAATTTGTCGAAGTTTGTCTTTAAACGCCGTCTGATAGAGCGCTGTGACAGTATAATTCGCGATCGCAGGAAGCTCACTGACGGTGTTTCCGGACTTGGCCTTAAGGCTAACGAGTTCCGCATGGGGCAAATCAGCAAAAATCGTGGTGCGCAATCCCTTTTCATAATCTTCTGCATTGTTCGGATTATGTCCTTTCACCTCTGCGACGATAGGAACGCCAAGTGAAATCTGAACGCCATAACCAGCAATAGAAGCACCCACGACAAAAGTAAGGCAGTGATCAGCGAAGCTCGACGTTTTACTATAATTCTTGCAACCGCCCACCTGAATCGTCGGTAACTCTACATCAATCCCATCAAATTGCCAATTGGTCGCCGAGCGGAAAAGCTTGTTGATTGCAGAAGCATTGAGCGTCATCGCCATGGCAAAATCATTCGGCGCTTCTTTCATTTTGCGCTGAACCTGATCCATCGTGAGCAACTGTCCCATATCGGCAACATAAGCATCATAATCACTTTGATTCCTTACGCAATCAAGCCCTGTTGCGAGATCAAGAAAATCCGTGAATGTTGTACCCAACGAACAGCGGTCTGGCGTCCCGTTAAAAAAATTATTCAATGCTTCTTCATCACAACTCGTGAGCGAAGTCAGAGAAAAAGCCGCAAAACCAACAATGGCACACTTCGCTAAAAATGAATGTTTCATGGAAACTCCTTCTTCTATGGTAACGGATTCAATTCCGAGTATTCGGCACCCTTGGCATTGCTGAAAAGTCTGAAATAAGCCAAAAATCCTCAAACGTGCATTCAGGCACTTCCCTGTTCCGAACACATACATGATCCGAACACTGCAAATATCATAGAGATTTCAAGTGCCGAAATACAAT
>JAFOHE010000057.1 GCA_017421975.1 Pseudomonadota bacterium | reverse complement strand
GCAAAGAGAAAGTTCAAGGGATTGCACATCATTGTCCCTAATAGAAGTATCGTGAAGTCAAAGGAGGTTGATGAATACCTGTGTTGTGTATATCTTTTATCCATATATTCTGACTTGAAGCAGACGTACGCATCCAACACGTGTCCCTGTCTCAAAGTATCCTAAGCGAAGGTATGTATCACTTATTGAGTTTCATAAAGTGTTTACACACCACATAGCGAGATGCCAGCACACTGTTCTCTGAAAACTGACAGCTGACTACTGTTCTCTGAAAACTGACAGCTGACTACTGTTCTCTGAAAATGTAGAATTGTATTATATTATATATAACATAATCATAATACAAAGTATCCGCTTCGCTTACTTTGAGTGCATCACGCTGCTGTAACGAGCATCTCCGCTTCGTATGCCCCATCACGCATACATCCCTGGTCATTCCATGCCACACATGTAATTATAAAACGGCATCGGTTCATTCAGGCAATCGTTTATTTTTTCCCCCCAATTCCCCTGAACCGCAGTTTTATAAATGCATGCGTCAAATGGCGATGCCCCCAGGATACGTCTATCTTCATTATGGGATGAAACATGCCTATGGCATACCATTCCAATACCAATGTCTATGGATGATGGCGCACCTTTTATAAGGCAAATCCATATCATGAATCGTTTTCGCACATTATATCCGGGTTGCACATCGTTAGTATGCCTTTATATGATGTCAAATCCCGCCCTAGCCCAATCCATTACAGATGCCGATCCGTCTACAAATACAACACAAACAACCATCGATTCAGATGCGTCAAATTACCCCAGCGATGCTATTGCACAGCCTTCAGAAGCAATATCTCAGCTTCCTACCGCAGACGCCGACAATCCTTCCAGTGACGGTGATGCATCAGCCTTATCCGACGAAGAAATCAGGGCACTCACCCAAACACTCGAAGCGGATACACAGGCAAATGCACAAACGCAAACCTCAACGTCATCCGCATCCATAGGACAGTCGATCATGGCGGCCGTTCAGTCCATGAACCCTGATATGGCACTCACAGCGGATTTTGCGCTCGCATGGTTCTCAGAAAAAACAAACTATCAAACGGGTGCCCACGATCCGACGAGCACGGGATTTCAACTTCAACAGCTCGAAATGGCACTCGGCGCAAGCGTCGATCACATTTTCCGTATGGATGTCAACCTCGTCTTCTCCCTCTCAGGCGTCGAGCTTGAAGAAGCGTATGCCACGACACTGGGTCTTCCCTGGAACCTCCAACTTCGTGCCGGTCAATTTCTGTCGAGGTTTGGACGCATCAATCCGACGCATCCGCACACATGGGATTTCGTCGATCAACCCTTTGTCATTGGCAAATTCTATGGTGCCGAGGGCAATCGCGGGCTAGGCCTCGAAATATCGTGGCTCGCACCTCTGCCATGGTATCTCGAGCTCGTTGGTTCTGCACAAATGGCGACTTCAAACGCCTCTAACAGAAGTTACCTCGGAAGCACAGGTACGACTGACGGCGTTCAGGATTTCTTATACACTCTGGCGATCAAACAATTCTTTCCACTTCATGACCAGGTCGGCATGTTCTGGGGTCTGAACGCACAAACCGCACCCAATGCCACTGGCAAAGACAACCGAACAAACATTTTTGGCACGGATCTCCATATCAAATATTCGCCCAAGGATTATCCCGAAATGGCGCTTGTCTTCCAAACGGAAGCGATGTTCCGGCTGAGACAAGTTCCAGGGGATATGTTGTTCGATGGCGCTGGCTACGCGCAACTCGTCTGGCAAATCACGCGCGAATGGGCCACGGGCTTGCGCGGTGAATATGGTTCTGGACTTACGAACGACACGCTTGATCCCTTCTGGAATGAAGATCGTTGGCGTGCCACTGTTCAGGTTTCATGGTTTCCCTCGCACTTTTCGCGCCTCAGGGCTCAGGCTTCCATTGACGTTCCCAAATGGCAAAGTGACCCGGTTTACGCGCTCTTCCTCGCACTTGAGCTGACGGCCGGCACACACCCTGCGCACAATTACTAACCCCTTCCACGACAGTCCTTGTTGGACCGCATACTTCCTGTTGTTTGCCGTGTAAACGCCGAAGATGCGCTAGCACGGGGCGTTGCGGGGGCTTAGCTCCCGCAGAGGGGGTAGCGGCGTATTTTCCTGTAGGGACGTTCCATGGAACGCCCCTACAACAGGAAAATAGCCGCGTAGGGGGACACTTCCCCCACCAACTTATCTTTTGGCAATCTTGACTCACTTTTTATAGGAGAAAAAAAATGTTTCTTTCAAAACGTACAATCACGCTTTTCACCACTTCCATGATCTCATTGGCCTTTACTTCCGGCTGTGTCAGCGATGGCGGGTCGGCTGCGGCAGTCGCCGAATTCGATCTGATCGCCGGTTTCCATGCCGAGAGTGCGCAATTAAAAAATGGTAACTATATTGCCGAAAACAATGATGAAATAGCACTTGAAAAACTCAAATTGCATTTATCCGAAATCAAGCTCATCAGCAAATCGACTGCCGGTGGAAATGGTCAGACGTTTGATCCTGCCAATCCCCCGGAGCCTTACGAAAATTGCCACGCAAATCACTGCCATATCAAAGGTTCAAGCGATACCATATCGTATGCGGATATTGAAGCTAAGCTTTCTGGTGGAACGGTGCGTTCAGAAGATATCCTCGTTCTGGCACCCAATAAGGATATTGAAATCACATCCCTGACGACGCCTATCGAATTGGAAGACGTGGCAAGTGGCGATTTGCCCTATGGCGAAATCAATGAAGTCCACGTTGTTTTTGATACCATCGCTCTGAATGTCACAAACGTGACAAAACAAAAGACAATTGCGCTCAAAAACGAACATCAGCATGAAGATCATGTCCATGTTGAACCACTCGAACTCAGCCATGCTGTCGATATTGATATCGTTGCTGGAAGCGAAGAAGATCAGGACTTGCACCTTGTTGTGGAAATTGATGCTGATATCTTCAACGAAATCACGGGCGATGATATCGATTTTGCCGAATTGATGTCGGCTTACACAAGCCTTGAAATGGAAGACTGCGACCAAGACCATGGCTCCGATCATTAATATTCCATAACTGTTCTCTGTTTCAGGTACTTGCAATTATACAAGTTTGCCTGAAACAGATCATTCTTCCAAACTGTATCTTAGGAAATTGATTATGTCTGATGTTGTTCTTTCGACGGTCAATCTGGAGTTCGGGCATGACACGCCCTTATGCGAACCGTTAAATTGGCAAGTCCATTCGGGGGAAATCTGGGCCATCGCAGGTACGAATGGTTGTGGCAAAACAACGCTACTGCGCACAATACTTGGCTTTTTGCCCCCCCAAGGCGGGCATATCACCATGACATCAAGCATCTCCTATATTGCACAAACAACAGAGATGCGTGCCGTGCCCATGCGCGTCGAAGATATCATTTATATGGGCGCAGAAACCAGGCTATCTGGATTGATTCCTTTTTACAGACGCCGTTTTATTAAAAAAGTGGATGCGCTCATACACACTTTTGAACTCGATCATCTGAGAAAACGCTCCTTTCATGAAATTTCGCCTGGAGAACGACAACGGACACTTCTGGCGCAGTCGATTGTACGAAGTCCCGAACTTATCTGTCTCGATGAGGCTACATCTGCAATGGATCCGCAACACACACACGATTCGTTCGAATATCTTGTCAAACAAGCCAAAGAGCAAAACTGCGCCATCATCGCTATTTCGCACAGCCTCTATGCACAACTTGATCAAGTAACCCATCTCCTCGTCTTTTCGGAAGGCAAATGTTTTTCGGGAAAACGAGAGGATATGATGAAGCAACACAAAGCGCTTTTTACAGCTGGAAAAGTGGATTAGGGGCAAATCATGGAAAAACTACAACTTTTTATAGACAGCTGGGATTTCTTCAGGGAAGCGGCGCTTTCTGGACTCTTTGCCGGCGCACTTCTCGGCGCACTCGGCTCTTATATCGTTCTGGGACGAATGGTCTTTATGAGTGCGGCTCTTTCACAGGTTTCAAGTGCTGGTGTTGCGGCAAGTTATTGGATTCTCGCGTTCTTTGGCGTACATACCCACGCGACGTTCATCCCTGCAACATTCAGTATCATCTTATCACTCATCGTTTTTGGTGCGATGGCTCGCCCACTCCATACTTCCAAAACACCAGATACCATTTTGGCAGCCGTCTATCTCGCTGGCGCAAGTGCGACAGTTTTGATCTGCACACAAATTGTTCATGAAATACAAGACGTCCAACAGCTTCTCACAGGTAATGCCGTCCTCGTCGAGCACCAGGATTTCATGCAGTTATGCTTCATGGCTCCCCTCGTCCTGGCCATTTTTATGTATGCACATCGCACGCTCGAAGCCGCCATGTTCTGGAATGATTCGGCACGCGTCGCACGCATCCCAGTCAACATCTTCCGCCTGATTATCCAATGTATCCTCGTCATTGCAATTGCTTCGACGACGCGCATGATGGGCGCACTGCCCGTATTCGCGTTGTCCTGTTTGCCAGCTCTGGCTGCCAAGCCGGCCACGACCTTCAGACGTATGTTCATTTATGCCATGCTCATTGGCGCTGCATGCGGCTTCGGCGGCTATGTCCTCGCTTTCATCGCCGATTTTCCCGTCGGTCCTTCCCAAACAGCCATGGCCGTCATCTGCGCCTGCCTAAGCTGGGCTATTTCACGTATCCTTCGCATATTAAAAACGATTTAATACGCGTCCTAACGACTAATCACTGACCACTGACCATTGATTACGTATCGGGGCTGGTCTAAGACCATGCCCCTACGACGTTTCGCTACTGACAACTGACAACTGACATCTGACAACTGACTACTGACATCTGACAACTGACTACCAAATCGGGGCGGGTCTTAGACCACGCCCCTACTACTGACTACTGACTACTGACTACTGACTACTGACTACTGACAACTGACAACTGACCACTGACTATTGACCACTGACAACTGACTACCAAATCGGGGCGGGTCTTAGACCACGCCCCTACTGCTGACTACTGACTACTGACTACTGACTACTGACCACTGACCACTGACTACTGACCACTGACCACTGACCACTGACAACTGACAACTGACAACTGACCACTGACTACTGACTACTAACCACTGACTACTGACCACTGACATCTGACTACTTTAAGGAGAAACCTTATGTATCCCCTCTGTCTTCGAATCCTCGCTTTTTTCATCTTTATCCTTTTTCCCACGCTTGCATTCGCTGATCTCAAAGTCGTTGCCACGCTTCCGACCCTAGGCGCGCTTGCTCGCGAAATCGGCGGTTCTCATGTTTCTGTCGAAACACTGGCCAACAATGCTGAAGATCCGCACTATGTTTCACCGCGTCCCGATTTCGTACTAAAAGCCAATCAGGCCGATTTGTTAATTTACAATGGCATGGAACTCGAAATCGGATGGCTGCCCCCCATTCAAAAAAATGCGCGTAATCCTAAAATCCTCGACAGTGGAAAAGGGATTCTCGATGCTTCGCGCTTTATTACCCCCATGCACGTCCCAAAAGGCAAAATTGATCGCGCACTAGGCGATATTCATGCGCAGGGAAATCCACATTTTCTCTATAGTCTGCCCAATGGAATCGCCGTTGCCAAAGCCATCGCCGATAAAATGATCGATCTTGATCCACAAAACGCAGGCAATTATCAAGCGAGACTCAATGCATTTTTACAAAAAGCTGAAGCCGAAAACAAATATTGGATCGAACGGTTTTCGACGCTTGCGCCAGAAAAAAAGAAAATTATCAGTTATCACGATTCGATGATTTATATGACTACTTGGCTTGGACTTGAGCAAAAAGGTACCATCGAGCCGATTCCCGGCGTTGCCCCAAGTCCTTCACATATTACAACACTCGCCGCCAAACTCAAAGCAGACCCCGTCTCATACATCCTTCAGGAAAACTATCAACCCAAATCCACGAGCGAAAAACTCGGCAAACTCATTGAGGCAAAAGTCATCATTCTCCTTCCTGGACCATCTTCAGATCAACCTTACCTCGATTATATCCATCAAACGCTCGAAGCTTTTTTTTAATATCTCATAAACATGTATGCCAACACCCATGCATCATTGTGTTGGCATACACGCGCCTCGCCTGACCTCTTTTTTAAAAAAGTTTAACGTAAAGTGGCAATCGCACCTGTCTTTTTTAATTAAACAAAAGTCTTGGCGCATGATACTCTTAAAGTCTTCCCATCTATGGCCTCATCATTCCAAGTCGCTATTGTACGTCAAATTGTCGGTGATTGGCCCGCGACGTTGTATCCTTCGACGTTTTATATTGCCTTTTTTATTTTCATCATTTGCTTTAGGAAAATCAGAAATCGAGTCAGATGCCACGAGAGCGACGTCTGTCTGCGCATCTTTAACATGATCATCATTATTTTGACGGTCATCCTTTTGACGCACATCACGTTTGTTCGATGTAGCGTGTCCGGAAGAATCACTTTCTTTGTGCTTAGGCTGACGCTCGCTTTGTGCTTTGCCACGTTTTTCATCATATTTGGGCGGCGTAAAGAGTTTTCGCCCACCACTACGTTTCGCGCCGCTCTCCGGATGCGATTTTCGCCATCGTTCGAGGCTCTCGTCCAAATTAAACGCTTTTTCTTCCGTCCTTGTGTTTTCTGCATCCGCTTCATTCTCCGAAGGTACATCACACGCCGACGATGTCACTGAAGATGCATCCAAAGGACGTTTGTCTGCAGGAATATCCGTTTCATCATCCGCATAAAACGGATCATCTTCAAACGGATCTGCAAAAGCGGCGGTGTTCTCATCAAGGCGGCTCACGGTGTCCTCATAATCAACGTATTCCGAATTCCGCACGCGACCATCTGTATCTTTCATGTAGCGCGCAGCTCGATCAAGATCGAGTTCGAGCGAACAAACGACGACACCGTGGTCGCTTTTACATTTGTCCGCACCATGATTTGTAAATGTCTGATCGACGAGGTGATCATTATACACGGTAACGAGCCCCACGCGCCCCGTATTGCGCGGATACTCCGTCACAAGTTCCTGACTAACCATAATATGATCGAGACTTTCATACATGCCGTTGTGAATATGGGTATAATAAAAATCCTGATAACTGCGCCGTGCCTGTATATCCTTCACATGATAGAGCAAAAGATCCCACACGCGTCGCTTGATGTTGTCTGCCAGGCGATGTTGTGGCACTTCTCCCGACAAAATGCGCGATGTAACAGCATTGCCCGTGTCATTGACATCGCCACATAAAATAACAGGACGATTGGGAATCTTCAATGCATCGGCAACCAACGCACGCACCGCCACCGATTCCGATGCCCTAAGCATCAGCGAACGGCTTTGACCTCGCGCCAGATCAACCGGATCAAGCGCATCCTCTCCAGCATAAAGGATCTCCCGCTTCGATTTAAGATGAACGACAAATACCGTGATCACACCATATTTCGGAATGAGAATGTCCGCCTTGATCACGGGACGCGTAAATGTCGTAAAGGGCAAGACAACGCTTTCGCGGCCTTTGGGATTAAAATCGACGACGGCTTCCTCTGGAAAATGCGTAAACACTTCCATATTCTCCACGGGATATCTCGACAACAGCGCGACACTCGGCTGATCCCCCGTCTCCTCCGCCATATATAGCTTCGCATTCTTATACTTAGGATTCGAGCGCATAATCCGCCACATTGCCTCGCTATGAAACAATTCCTGAAAACCGATGATGTCAGCATCAATCTCGTTGAGCATAAACTCTACCCAATCCGATTTCCGACGATACTCATCCTGCGTATAATTCAGTGATCCGCCATACACAGGCTTATTTGGAAGCATGAAATTCATCAGATTAAACGTGCCAACCTTAATCGTTCGAATGTTTTGATACATATCCCTTTCCTGTTTCAGTGCATTCGCATGCGTTTATCCACCATGGCTCTTCCCCCGCGACGTTCCTAACATTTTTTTTCAATCTTGTCAGAGTATCACTGATCTCACGATAGATGCTTTTTCGTCTTTGCTATTTTCACGCTTTCCATTATCCTTACACATTTGGGATGGACAAAGCGTACTGACGCTCCATGCAAATACGGACATTTCATGGAACGTCCCCACACATTACCGACGGACGTTCCATAGAACGTCCCTTGATTTTGGATAAAAAATGGACACGAATGACGTAAAAATTGACAAAATTACCGCTGATCTTGAAAAAAAATACACGGGTGACCCGGACCATGATGTCGGGGTCATTCAGGCATACTGCAACACGCTTCCACGTTGCGCGGAAAGCGCCCGACTCGTCGCAGCACTCGGCCGCTATGCAGCCGAAAAATTCCCCACGGCAAAAGCGATTCAGATCGCCAAAGTCATTGACGAAGCCATCCAGACGCTCGAAAAACAGTTTAACGGTGACGCCGATCACGACGTCGAACTCGTTCAGGCATACTGCAAATCCCTGCCGCAAACCGAGGATAATTTCAAGGTCGTACTCGCCCTCGGACAATACGCTGCTGCAAAATATCCAAACGCAAAAGAAATACAGCGATCCCGAGAAGATTTCAAACGCATGAGCGACGAAGCCGGAAAACTCAAACAACGCGTCGCTGCCATACAGGAACTGGTCCGCGACAACAAAAAGGATGAAGCCATTGCTGAGATCCAGGCGATCCTCAACGAACACAAACTCCCGACAGACAGCCCGAATCGCCTCATATCATTCTCACACCCGTTCGAAGAATGCCTGTTCAATGAATATTACAAAGGCACCAAATCCCTCATGCGCATTTCAAATCTCCCAGAAATGCTCAATCTTCAATTGGGAAGCCTGCTCGCCGATGCCGAAAAATATGACGATGCCAAAGATGCCATCCAAAAGACGATTGACCTCAATCCCGTCAGCGCCCCCGCACACATCGAAATGGCACACATCGCCCTGCTCGAAAAGGATTACGACGATGCCTATAACTGGCTCCAAAAAGCTTATCCGCTCCTTTTCAACCCCCAGATGATCGCCATTTACTTCGCTTTCCTCGCGAACGTCGTCGAAAATCTCGATAAAAATTACCCGCTCGCGGCAGCCTTCGCCCACCTCAGCCTATCCTATTTCGATAACCCACCGGCGCACGACATGCTCGACCGCCTAGCCAAAGAACACGGCGTTGATACGAATAAACCTTCTGATGAAACGATCGAAAAGCTTGCCGAAGAAGCCGACCTCCCTGTGGCTGCCTGCCCACAGGTCTGTGAAATCGCTACGCGCGTCGGTCGTGAGATCAAAGCCGCCAATCCCGAAATCTCAAAGCTCTTCCTGACGATTGCGTACGAGCTTACGCATGATGAAGCCTTGCACAAAGAAATCCAATAACAAGCATCCGTTTTGATGTATTTTTGTTTTTGCGGCGCCTATCGCTACGCGATACGGCGCACGCTAAGGCGCTATGTCCAAAGAACATACGCGCCTTTTTTCTTGCTTATGCACGATTGGCTACAAATTATATCACTTTATCTCTTTTATGTTTCATTATATTACATTTCTATATACTCTTTATCAATCATTTAGTATTTTAATTATACAAACGGTGTTTTTATAATTATTATCGAATTATTTTAACCTATTGATAATCATAATCTAAATTATTTATACGAAAAATAAGGGTCTGAACCATACGCCATGATTCAGGCCAATCAAACATCTGTGAGGAATAGGCAAAATATGCGCTATTCATGAAATATCAATCTTCATTCTAACAGGAGAAAGTGGTTTACTCAATGGATATTTTTGATTTTTTAAATCTTATCGGTGGCCTTTGCCTTTTTCTGTTTGGCATGACCCTGATGGGACAAGCCCTTGAACGACGCGCAGGTAATGGTCTCAAACTTCTCTTAGGAAGGCTCACGACGGGCAAGGCTGCCGGCATTTTCACCGGCTTAGGCGTCACAGCTATCATTCAAAGCTCTTCTGCGACAACTGTCATGGTCGTCGGGTTCGTCAACTCCGGCCTCATGACTTTAAAACAAGCCATCAACGTCATTATGGGTGCCAACATCGGAACGACCATGACGGCATGGATTCTCAGCCTCTCCGGTATTGACAGCGACAACTTTTTTGTCAGTCTCTTAAAACCATCATCCTTTACACCGATTCTCGCACTCATCGGCATCTTTTATTATATGATGGGAAAAATTGACAAAAAGAAAGACACCGGACTCATTCTCCTGGGCTTTTCCACACTCATGTTCGGCATGGATGCCATGTCTGCTGCCGTTTCTGTCCTTAAAGACGTACCCGCCTTCGGTGAATGGTTTATCGCATTTACCAATCCATTGCTAGG
>JAFOHE010000056.1 GCA_017421975.1 Pseudomonadota bacterium | reverse complement strand
GGCGTATTTTCCGCAATCAGAGACGTGTCATGACACGTCTCTGATTGCGGAAAATACGCCGCTACCCCCTCCTTCTCCAAAGTTCATTCCGATGTACGCGTATTTTTCAACGACTTAGTATAAACGTTTTAAATTACTTTATACCAAAGTCCACCTCTCCTTTAGGAGAGGCTCTTTGAGAATGAGGTGAATAAGCTGTTAGAGTTTTCTAAGATTAGCCTCGAATATAAACCGCACTGTCATAGCGAAGCATGACGAGACCACGCGTCCAGTTTTCATGAATCGTCGAAGGAAGACCCAAAGTATCCTCCAGATACCACTTCGCAAACGTCGCCCCCGCTTTTTCTGTCAACGGATAGCCACCACCAAAACGCGGATTGATCTCCATCAGGCACATTTCCTCCGTCGTTCGATCGTAAAACATTTGTACGCATATAACGCCACGGGCATCAGGAAGTGCTTCTGCTACGCGTCGCACAAGATCAACCATCCCAGGCGGATCAATCGTTTTGCCTTTGGACACTTCGCCATCCCTGACTTCCAAACGCTGCCGTGGCACAACACAAGCGCATTTGCCTGTACGCGGCGAAATATAACAATCAACCGTCACTTCAACGCCATGACCGAGTGTTTCAACAACCATATTCTCTGGCTCCGGAAGTTCCATAAGCATTTGCCGCGACAAAATGCGCTTGGCACCGATCGAACGCGATCCACATGCGGGCTTCGCAAAACATGGATAAATCCAATCGGGATCGGCGAGTGCTTGCGCAACACTCACTTGGCAAAACGTCGGAAAACCATTTTCAACAAACCAGGCATGCGTCGCGCGTTTGTCGGCTGCAATCGCAATCGTCTTTGGTCCAGACACCATGACATCCACGCCGGCTGCCTCAAATCGCGCTCGCGCCAATGACAAAATCGGAAGCTCCGTATCAATGGTCGGTATCACCCAACGCACATCCTGCTTCGCGCAAACATCAAGCATTCGATCCACAAATGTCGGATCGCTGACGCGTGGCACAAGCGCTCGCGCCGAAGCCGATATAAAGGCAGGCGCAAACGGCTGAGCATCCGCTGCTACAACCATTCCATCCTGACCCGTCTCTAAAAGCGCCGTTTCGAGAATCGCCATAAGCTCAACACGGCGGCCCGCACATGATAACAACAAATTCGACATAGCTCTTTTCCTGCTCTTCTGCTGCGAAATACAACAGCACATTTGACAAACGACAAACATGCGTTCATCGTAACCAATATCGCGATTTTTAACAATCGCACTTTGACGACACAATGGCTTTGTGCTAGCAACACTCGCCTCGAAGCGGAGCTCTAACCACTGACCACTGACCACTGACTACCAAATCGGGGCGGGTCTTAGACCACACTACTGACTACTGACCACTGACCACTGACTACCAAATCGGGGCGGGTCTTAGACCACGCTACTGACCACTGACCACTGACCACTGACTACGAAATATATCAGGAGACGCGCATGATCTCACTCGCTTTTATGGGTGTTGGAACTCAAGAACTTATCATCATTGCACTCATTGTAATCGTGCTTTTTGGTGCGACCAAACTGCCAAAACTCGCGTCCTCCATCGGCGAGAGCGTCAAAAATTTCAAACGCGGTATGCGTGAAGCTGAAGCTGAAGAAAAATCTGCAAAAGCGCTTTCCAACGAATCTGACAAATCCGAAAACATCTTGGAAAACGGCAAACACGACAAAGATCCTTTCGCCTAATGCTCGGCATTAGACGCGCCTGACCGCGCTATTTGTTTTGCTTATCACAGCCTGTTCGGCTGACGACTTTGTCATGCGCACGGCGCTTCGCTTACTGTGACCCGTTTTCCAATCAACCCAAAACGCGTTCCAAATTGCTTCCGCCTGGTTTGCATGATTCTCACGACACGGGAGTACTTTAATGAAATTCGGTGACACCTTACCCGGATTGACTTGGATTCAAGAAAACGTTTTCATCTATTGTGGCATTAAAACAAAGCTGACGCCCATGCTCGATCAGTATCTGGATGCAAAAAAACTCAATCCGGATGCGCTGCTTTTATTTCGAATGGGCGACTTTTATGAGACGTTTTTTGATGATGCCAAAATTGTCAGCCGCGCACTCGATCTCACGCTGACTGCCAGAAACAAAACAGAAGACGGCGTCGATATTCCCATGGCCGGTGTCCCCTTCCGCTCCATTCAGGAATACCTCTTCCAACTCGTAGAGCAGGGCTTCCGTGTCGTGATCTGCGACCAGCTTGAGGATCCTGCCCAGGCACAAGGCATTGTCAAACGCGGCATTACGCAAATCGTTACGCCAGGCACATTATGCGATGATCGTCCCGGATTTGAAAGAAATACGCGCTTTTTGGGTGCCATCTACCCAAATACCGACGCCTCTTATGCACTCGCCTTTCTCGACCTGTCCACGGGCTATAGCACCATGACAGAAGTCAAATCCATACAGGAGCTGACAGCCGAACTTGAGCGCCATAACGTGCGTGAAATCGTCACCCCCATATCGGACAATGCCTTGCACAAAGCCTTTCAGGGTATCCCCGTACGCATCTGTCCGGTTGAGCAGTTTTCTCAGCAAACCCTGCTCGATTATTGGCAAACATGCCCCGAAGGCGAAAAATGCCTCTCCCGCGATAAATTTCTCTCTTTCCTCGATGCCATCGAACATACGGGCTTTTCTAATCCAATTGGCGTCATCTCCGCCTTCTGCGGTATTCTCCTCTACCTCATCTCGCTTCACATTGTCCTCACGTCGAACATCGAACAGATTTACCCTTACCGAACGCAGACATTCATGCAGATTGATTCTGCGACTTTCCAAAATCTCGAGATTTACGAAACATTGCGCGGCGGTGGAAAAAAAGGCTCACTCTTGGGAGAACTCGATGAAACCATGACAAGCGGTGGTTCGCGCCTGCTCCAAAATTGGCTCGCCTATCCCCTCAAAGATCTCAAACAAATCAACGTCCGCCTCGATGCCGTCGAGGCCATGTTTCATAATTACGAAACACGAGAAGCTGTCCGAAACATCCTCAAGGAAACGGGCGATCTCGAACGTCTCACGACAAAACTCGCCAATGACAAAATTACGCCGCGAGAACTCGTCATGCTCAAACAGACGTTGCAAACTGTCCCACAGCTCGTGCGTCTTTGTCATGAAGCTGATGCAAGCTACTTCAAAGATGCATCCAAACAGCTTGACCCCCTTGATAAACTTGCCAGCCTCATCGACAGTGCTCTCGTCGATGATGCGCCGAGTAACCTCAATGACACAAATTTTTTCAAGTCCGGCTACGACAAAAAGCTTGATGAATACAAAAAAATTTCGGCTGAATCCGATCAGTGGCTCCTCGATTACGAAGCCAAACTCCGTCAGGAAACTGGCATTACTTCGCTTAAAGTCAAGTTTCACCGCGTCTTCGGCTACTTCATCGAAGTCACCAAATCCAAGCTTTCTGCCGTTCCAGATTATTTCACGCGTTCACAAACACTCACCAACGCCGATCGCTTCTACACAACGATCCTCAAAGAACGTGAGGAAATGATCCTCGAAGCCACCGAAAACCGCGGCGCACACGAACTCGAACTCTATAATGAACTCAAGCGCCTGGCCTCGCATTATATTCCAAAGCTCATGCAAAATGCGCGGATCATCGCACGCATTGATGTTCTCTCTGCACTCGCACATACGGCTCACCACCGCAATTATACGCGCCCTGAACTCGATGATTCCAAAAACTTTATACTGCGCGAAGCACGACATCCCGTCGTCGAACGCTTTCTTCCCAAAGGCGAACGCTTCGTTCCAAATGACATTGTGCTCGACGAAAAAAATCGCTTCATGATCATCACCGGCCCCAATATGGCCGGAAAATCCACCATCATTCGCCAGGCTGCCATCATTGCTCTCATGGCTCAAATGGGCTCCTTTGTACCCGCCGAACACGCCCATATCGGCCTCGTTGACCGCATCTTCTCCCGCGTCGGCGCAAGCGACAATCTCGCCCTGGGACAATCCACCTTCATGGTCGAAATGACCGAAACCGCCAATATCCTCAAACATGCCGGTGAACACGCACTCATCATTCTCGACGAAATCGGCCGCGGTACTTCAACGTATGACGGTCTGTCGCTTGCCTGGGCAATCACCGAACACATACACACAAAAATCGGCGCACGAACGCTCTTTGCCACGCATTACCATGAACTCACGGAACTCGAAAATGTCCTAACGGGAATTAAGAATGCATCCGTCGCTGTCAAGGAGTACAATAAGGAAATCATCTTCCTCCGTCGTCTCATCGATGGTGCTGCCAACCGAAGCTACGGGATTCAGGTCGCGCGAATTGCTGGCGTTCCAGAGGAAGTTATCACGCGTGCAGAAGCCATTTTGACCTTGCTCGAAGCCAATGCTCACCGCGAACTCGTCCATAATGAAACTGCCACAAACGCCGAAAATTCGGTAACAAAATCGGTGCCTGTCATACGTCATCCCATCACACAGCGTACCCTCTTTGAGGATATTGCCACGCCGCCCAAACCGACGCTTGATCCCAATATGGATGCCTTCATGACGGCTTTCCGCTCACTTCAACTCGATACGACAACGCCAATACAGGCCCTAAACTGGTTATACAAATGGCAAAAGAAAATTTGTCCGTGATCCATCATATTCGCTCATTTCTGTTTGGTCATCCCCCCGCCAAAGCCCATCGCAAAGCTGCACCCATCATGTGTTCCTCTGTCGGAGGCGGTCCTCTTGAACGCGTGACAAAGGCGCTCTCTCTCATGGACGTTCGCTCCTCCATGAACGAAATGTGGTCGCCTGAAGCCTGGCGAAAACGCTTTAAAGGTGGCAAAGCCTTGCGCATAATCACGCGTCTCGAAGCCTGCGCCGTCTATCCCATCAAAACCGTGTTCGACGGTCTCAAAGCATCGGCAATCGATAACGTCGGCGATCCCATGACGGCACCTGTCCTCGTCGTCACAACGAACCCCTTTACGCTGCCTTTCATCGCCACGCTCACAAAACCGCTCCACCGTTGCGGCGTCGTCGCGCTTATGTACGACATGTATCCAGATGCCCTCGAAGCCGCTGGTATGGCTCCCAATGCACTCACGCATTTGCTTGAATACCTCAACCGTTGGACCATCAAACACCTCGACGGTGTCGTCTACCTCGGCGATGTCATGCGCGCATCCGCTGAAAATCGATATGGCGTCCATCCTAACACCTATGTCATTGACAACGGTGCCAATCCAGAAGAATTCGGAAATACGACAGATGCCCTTCCCGATGACCTGCGTCAATGGATGGATGGACGAATCATCTTCTCATACGTCGGCAATATGGGCATTATGCACGATGTCGAGACGCTCGAAAAAGGTATAGCCGCTTTCCTCGATGCCCTAAGCGCCAAAGACAAATCGCGCATTGGCTTCATTTTCGCCGCCTCCGGCGCCGGTGTCGAACGTCTGCGTCATGCGTGGCAAGACCGCTATGGCGAGAATATTCGCTTTATCGGACCTCAACCCGACCGTGAATGGGCGGAACTCCTTTATCGAACAGATGTCGCGCTCGCAACACTCACGACACGCGCATGGGCCACGAGTGCCCCAAGCAAAGTCTACAGTGCCATTGCGGCTGGTTGCGCCCTGCTCGCCGTCGCACCCATTCCCTCTGACCTCGCTTCTATCGTTTGCGGAAACCGCGACCTCCCACCCGCAGGTGTCCTCGTGGCACCTGGAGACGCCGATGACCTCGTCGCCAAACTCAACGCCATTCTGAACGGTTCCTCGCCATTACTCTCAGGCACTTGGAGCGAACAAATGGCACGTCTCGCCGATCATTATGATGTGTCACACATGGCTGAACGCTGGCAGGCATGCCTCGAACGCGCCGTGGTCAATGCCCCCGATACGTGGGCATCGCTCTCCTATCACTCGATAAAGCGCCTCGTCGATCTCACCGCTTCCGCTGCCGGCCTCATCGCTCTCTCTCCCGTCCTGTTCTGCACAGCCCTCGCCGTCCACTGTGATTTAGGCGCCCCTGTTACCTTCCGCCAAAAACGGCCAGGCATAGACAACGTTCCCTTCGAACTCATCAAATTCCGCTCTATGAAGGCTACGGACGGACCAATCGATGCCAAAAATGACGCAGAACGGCTCACCCCCTTCGGCAAAAAAATTCGCGCTCTTTCGCTCGACGAACTCCCCACGCTCTTCAACGTTTTCAAAGGCGACATGAGCCTCGTCGGCCCGCGTCCCCTCCTCATGCAGTACATCGAACGTTACGACAAAGAACAAATTCGCCGTCAGTGGGTTGTGCCTGGCATCACCGGTTGGGCTCAGGTCAACGGACGAAACAGCCTCTCCTGGGATGAAAAATTCAAACTCGATACGTGGTACGTCGATCATGCCTCACTTTGGCTCGACCTCAAAATCCTCGTCAAAACACTCGCCGTCGTCCTCAAACGCACTGGCATAAGACACGCCGATTCCGCAACCATGCCCGAATTCAATGCCGAAAATTGATGTGGGGGGAAGTCTCCCCCTACGCGGCTATGGCGCGGCGTATTGAGCAAAGCGAAAAGCCGCGCTGCGTTGCGTATCGGCTCTGCCGATAGCAACGCCCTCATGCTTGCGCCATACGCCGCTACCCCCTCATGCGGGGGATTCCCCCGCAACGCCCCCATATTCGCCTTCACGATGTTTTCAAAAATATGAAAGATATTCTTCGACGACTCAAACTCGAACGCGGCACGATCTACAAACATGCCAAATACCGCGTGGGTCTGCTCAAGCCGAGCAATTACTTTTTGAGCATGAGTTCCCTGGGGCTTCAGGTCATTTACAGGCTTTTTAATGAAGCTGACGACTTTTGTGCCCAACGCGCTTTTTTGCCCGACGATCCTGAAAATGAGCACACGATTCTGTGCTACGAAAGTAGAACGCCGCTCGCCAATATGGATATCATCGCCATTTCCATCGCGTACGAACTCGAAATTCCCGATCTCATGCGATGTTTCAAGTGCATAGGACTCAGTCCTTTTGCCGCTCAACGCGACATCAATGCCCCCCTCGTCCTCATCGGCGGGCCGCTCAGCTTTTCAAACATGGAAACCCTGCGCGACGTCGCTGACTGTATGATCCTCGGCGAAGGCGAGGGACTCATCGAGAAATTTTGTGACGTCTACCGACGACACCCGCACAAATCCCTCTTTCTCGATGCTGCGCCAAAGGAAATCCCTGAAGTTTGGACGCCCAGAACGAGCCACCTCATACCGCCATGCCGTTTCGTCGACAAATCCGTCCTTCCGGCCACAAGCCAGATCATCACACCAGAAACGGAGTTCGGCGATATGTTCATGATCGAATCAGAACGCGGTTGCCACAGACGATGCAAGTTCTGCGTCATGCGACGCGAAGAAACTGCGGGCATGCGACTCGTGCCTGCTGACACCGTCTGCGCTTTGACGCCACGCGATATCAAAAAAGTTGGCCTCGTCGGCGCCGCTGTTTCCGATCATCCGGAACTTTTAGACATGGTCGGGCGCCTCGTCGCTGACGGACACACCGTCTCCTTGTCAAGTCTAAGAACAGACAGAATCTCGGAACCACTCATTGATCTTCTCGCACAATCCGGCCTCAAAACGCTCACCATTGCCGCTGACGGACCGACCGAAGCACTCAGAAAAATGCTCACCAAAGACGTCTCCGAAGAACAACTCATGCGTGCTGCTCAAATTGCGCGTGAGAGAAATATGGCCGTCAAGCTTTACGTCATGATTGGACTCCCTGGAGAAACCGATGAAGATATGGACGAATTCGCACGCTTTGTCATCGAAGGTTTCTCCGGACTAAGGCTTAGCCTGGGCGTTTCTCCGTTCGTTTCCAAAAGACATACGCCCCTCGATCAACTGCCTTTTGCCGGCATCAAAGTCGTCGAAAACCGCCTCAAACGCCTTTCGCAAAAACTCAGAGGCAAAGCTGAAATCCGCTCTGTCTCCGCCAAATGGGCCTTCATCGAACACGCTTTTGCACAAGGTGGCCCCGAAATGGCGCACATCGCTTACGAAGCCGTCAACAACGGTGGCAAATTCAGCGACTGGAAACGGGCACTTCTCAAAGCGGGAAAGAACGTCGAATAAGTTTTGCGACACCCTGCCAACGCTCCCGTTTTCACGTCTTTTCTTAACATTTCTATAATGATTGCCGCATACCATGACAACGATTGCTCTACACGCGCTTGGCTGTCGCCTCAATGAAGCCGAACTTGAACAAACTGCAAGAATTCTCGAAAAAAATGGACACGTCATTGTCCGTCTCGAAGATCACCCCGAGCTCATTCTGCTCAACACGTGTAGTGTCACGACGGAAGCGATGCGAAAATCAAGACAGATTGCGCGAAAACTCTGTCTCCACGCACCAAAGTGCCTCGTCGTCATGGGCTGCGCCCTCGATCTTATGCCCGAAGGCGAAAACTTCTTTGAATTCGATCCGTCGGATCCTGCATTTGTGCCACCCAAATTACTCTTGATACGTGGATTCGATAAACCTAGGGCTGGTGACATCATCGCGCAATACATTCGTGATCACGCAGACCTCTTCTCTGAGGCACGCAATATTCAAAATTACATTTCACACACACGTGCCTTTATAAAAATTGAAGATGGATGCAATAACCGTTGTTCCTATTGCTCTGTACGTCTAGCGCGTGGTCACGAGAGAAGCGAATCGACGAAAGACATTCTACGCGACATACACACTTACACCTCGCGCGGCGTCCTTGAAATTATCCTCACAGGCGTCCAACTCGGCGCTTGGAAGGAAGACCAACGCCGTCTACCCGATCTGCTGACCGATATTCTTCATCAGACGACGGTGCCGCGTATCCGCCTCAGTTCCATTGAACCCTGGCACATTCGCGAAAATCTCTGGTCACTCTGGTGCAACGAACCGCGTTTATGTCCGCATTTTCATATCCCCGTTCAAAGCGGAAGCGATGCCGTGCTGACAGCTATGCGACGCCGTACACCCATTCCGGCTTACCTTGAGCTCATCCGCAACTTGCGCCAACATATCGCAGATGTCCGCATTTCGACTGACCTCATCGTCGGTTTTCCGGGAGAAACAGAAGCCAATTGGGCGGAAACCTTAGCCTTTATTGATGAAGCGAAGTTCGATGATGTCCACCTCTTCCGTTTCTCCGCACGCCCTGGTACCGATGCGTACAACATGCCAAATCAAGTTCCACCCGATGTCAAAAAAATGCGCTGGAATGAGGCTGAGGAACATATCAAACGCCACGCCGCCGAGCGGCTAAAATCTTTCGTCGGAAAATCATACCCCGTCTTGTGGGAATCCAACCACGCCAAATCATGTGCTGCACAAACAATGACAGGCGGATATTCCCCCAATTACCTTCGTTTTGAACGAACGTTTCCGGCTCCTGCGAGCATGCGAGGCACCATCACCATGGAAACTTTTGCAATGACGGATATCGAATCTCCATAGCTCATACTCTCTATCTAGCTCATACACACGATCGTACACCAGCTTTGTACGGACGTTCCATGGATCCTCCTCTCTCCATAGCTCGTCCTCTCTCCATAGCTCGTCCACTCTCCATGGATCCTCCTCTCTCCATAGCTCGTCCACCATACTTACGCAGCATCACTCAAGGTATAATATGACTCGACACATCCCCTCATCCATCGATAATCTCGTTTTTGATATGGGTGGTATCCTCATTCCCATTACGATGGAACGTTGCTTTAACGCCTTTCGGGCACTCGGCTTCAAAGACATCGCAAACTACGTCAACGCTTACTATAAGGATGGTTTGTTTCAGGAACTCGAACTGGGCAACATCACCGCCGACGTTTTCTGCGACAATGTCCTCAAACACTGCCAACCAGGCACGACGCATCCAGACATTCTGCAAGCCTGGAACGCCTTTATTGAGCCCATTCCCGAAAGAAAGCTCGCCACCATTCTGCAACTGCGAAAACGTTACCGCATTTTTTTGCTCAGCAATACAAACATCATCCACTGGCAATTCGAACTCGAAACGGCGTTCTGCCGAAACGGACGATCAATCCACGACTTGTTCGAAAAAACCTACCTCTCCTTTGAGCGCCACTCGACTAAACCCGATTTACAGATGTTTGAAGAACTCATCGAAGAAACGCACGTTGAGCCTGCCAAAACGCTCTTCATTGATGACGCGCAACTTAACTGCGAAGCCGCAGAAAAATGTGGCATGCAATCGTTCTTCGATCCCACAACTGACCAATGGGAAACGCTATTTGCACAAACAGATGAGAACTGAGCGTGCCACGCAAGAGAAGCTGGCAACGATAAAAGTACCTCATTTGGATGCAAAATGCCTTTAGCACCGACATGCTAAAGGATGTTTGAGTCAGAAACGGCTCGCCTATGCCCTGCCAGGGCATACGGCTCGCTTTTTGTCGGGCTATTTACACAGAAAAGGGACGTGCAAATTCGCACGTCCCTTTCTTTGTAAATACGCCCTTTTGCGCGTGGCTATTGACCTCCCCCTCCCTCGCCAGTATGGAGAGGTGAGGAGGGACAGCCGCAAAGCGGCTGGGGGGAGGGTGAGGTCAATACGCCACGCGGCGCTACCGCGCTTTAATGGATTACTCCAAACTTCGATCCATCATCAAACTCGACGATATTGACGCCCGCATCGTCTTCTTTGCCAGAGGCTTTATTAGACTTGCGGGCTTCGAGACGGCGTTTAATGCCAGTGTTCAGTGCGTTGAGCTGATCGATGGCATCAGATGCCCCCGGAAGACTGTCGAGAGAAGCCATGATTTCGATGTATTTGGCTAAATCCTGCCATGCCTTGAAACATTCCGTCGCGGCGGCTTTGATGAGGCCCGTTTGTTTTTTGGAGAGTGCATCCACTTTGCTGGCACTGGCGGTCACGAAATCTTCGACAGCTTTCTGAAGTGCGGCAATATGCTCATCGACCAGGGCGGCTTTGATGGTCTCCGAATCTAATGTTGCCAGCTGCGAAAGGAGCGTGCGAAGTGCGCCATATTCTTCATCATAATTGAGCATGGTGGGGTTCGGCGTCTTCGAGAAGATGTCGCTGACCTTACTCGCCGCGTCGCGCACTGATTGACGCGGATGGACGAGGCATGCGCGGAGCATGAGATTGAGCGATGACCAGGCACTGTCAGCAATGTCGTCTAGCTTAACGAGGCTCAGGGATGGCGCAAGAGCCTTCTCTGTGAGCAGTTGGTCAAATGCGATGGCGGCAGCCTCAAAGCGGTCGTATGCTTTGCCACATTTCCCACATGTATTCAGGACGATTTGCATCACTCGGTCGTGAAACGAATGTTGTTCCTCGCGACGGAGATGCGTGTGGTTGAATCGGATAATCTTCTTTGCCATAGTCGATCTCCCTGGGGTGATAAGGCACAATTGCCATGATGTACCATACTGCCATAGAGAGATGATGATGTCACCAGATATCCGTTGAAAGACGTTCTGAGTAATTAGAATGCCAAACGACTTTTGGCGAAAGCCGGTCTAAATGGTCAGAACATCCGATGAGTTTTGTCGAAATCCGTTCAGTACGGTTAGAATGTCCGTCAACTTTTGGCGAAAGCCGATCTGCGTAATTAGGATATACATCGACTTTTGTCGAAATCCGTCCTGTGCGGTTAGAATGTCTGTCGACTTTTGTCGAAAGCTGTCCTGCACGGCCAGAACACTTGTCGACTTTTGTTGAAAGGCGTACTGCACAGCTAGGACACCCATCGATTTTTGCTAAAAATCGGTCTAAGCAATTAGGATGTACATCGACTTTTGTCGAAATCCGTCCTACGCAGTTAGAATATCTATCGACTTTTATCGAAAGCCGTTCTACGTGGTTAGGACGTCCGTCGACTTCTAGAGCAGATCCCCTCGCTATTGAAAGAAACCGACTGAACTCCCGGCTGGACGCTCTTCCCTGACCTTCGGCTATATTCGACGGAATTGACACTGCCGCTCGTCGCATTTGATCGCTGAGTGCATAAGTTTCCTCCTTGGGTAGTTTCTTCACCAAGACATACACATTCTTTGCAACTTCCATTGTTTTCTGCCAGACGATCAGCTCTTTGTAACTCTTTCCCATCTTCTTTCTCCTTATCAAAATACTCCCCACTTCCCACTCCCCACTCAATTCTGGCCACGGGAAGTTGTTGTAGACAATCTTCTGCGAATAATCATAATCACTTTTCAAACGTCCGCACACAGCTCGCATCCATGCCATGTGAACGTTAGATGTAAGAATTCCAAAGTGATAAAGCGTGCCATCAGGAATGATCT
>JAFOHE010000055.1 GCA_017421975.1 Pseudomonadota bacterium | reverse complement strand
GATACATCAAACCTCGTCATGTTTAAAACATACGTAAACAATATAAACATGATGATTAGTTATCAACGAAAACCAAAGAAAACAACTATTTTGGGCATTGCTGTCTGAAAGTTATCGTCACTATTATCGAGAATTCAGGTTGCTGATGTTTATACTACATGTGTGCGTGACAATGAAGATGCCATGAACTATGCGCAATTATAAAATGTGGTATTTTCCTGCTTCAACCTAAACATGTATCGTCTCATAAATACTGCTCAGATCACAAAACAGCACATCTGAGGCGCGAAGCGTGCGGCAAAAAATGGCACCGCACCTTGTTCGTATTGGGCGATAATGCACTTCTTGAACCGCTCATGACGCTTGCCATCTCCCACGTGCTTAAAAAGCGATAGCCAAATCGCAAGAAAACACTTACATCCATTGATATTCTGGTCAATCCTGAAACTTATAGCGGATGGCGGGTACGTGTATAAGCGACGTCGCATCCATGAAACAATTGATCCTTCAACGTTCTTATGTTATAAGATAAAATCCGATGATTATCGGAAGCATTGTGTTTTATCGTTGAAGTCAATTGTTGGAGAAACCATGAAAAAAACATTCGCCAGTATTTTCTGTATCATAGCATCATTAGCCCTAGACGCCTGCGAAGACTCCAGTGCATCAAAAATTGAGAACCAAATTGGAAAACCTTGTGATATCAAAACATTTACGGTGACATGTGTGGACGGTGACGTACTTTATTGCAACCCAGACGGCATCATACAATTATCCGAATGTCATTCATCAGATAGTAACAAAACCTGTGTTACATTTGATAAAAAGCAGAGCCTGGAAGAATGTAATGACGAAGACGACGATTGCGATGCTACATCATCTATCTCAGCCATAACCTGTGTTGACAAAGCGAACCAATGTTCACAAGAGGGAGAAACGATCACTCAATGTGAAAAAACACCTTCTTCTGGATCTACATATATTCGAGAATATACCTGTGAAAAAACACGAGAAGGCGATTTATATTATCGCCGAAGTGACAGCACGCCATGTTATGGTGGATATGGTGTTTGTAATGCTGAAGGTACATGTGACAAACCCGTTTATTGTGAAACAGACGGCAAACACTGTGATGGCAATCACCTGATTACATGTAATGCAAATCGTCAAAAAATTGCAGACTGCAGCGCATATACAACACCAAATGTCTGCACAGTCATTGATGGTAATGCTAAATGTATTTCAGAAAAAGAAATTTGTAATAAAGAAGGTGAGGAAAAAGTAACCTCTTGCTCAACAAATACCAATAAAGAGCATTATAAAATTTGTCACAAAGCAGAAAACGGCAAATTATATTATATATCTGAAGGTTCTCGAGCGTGTTTAGATGGTTGTAATGAAGATAAAAGCGCCTGTGCGCCAGTTGCCTGTCAAGACCTCAATGAAACCGTTACACAATGCCGACTTCAAAATGGCAGCACAACCTATATCGACACCTATACATGCCAGGCAAATGCAAGTGGTCAAAAGCAACTCGTTTTAACCCAATCGGATAAATGTGATAACGGCTATGGTTCATGCTCCGAAACAGGTGAGTGTATTCCCGCAGAAGCCTGCGAATCCAAAACCTTTACTTCACGCTGTGAAGATAACGTTGCGCTAACGTGTGTTGGCAAAAAAATCAAACATACCTACTGTGAGAACCAATCTACCCCCGCGACATGTGCCGTCATCAATGGCAAAGCGTCATGTTACGAAGAAGCAGACAAATGTACGACCCCAGGCGAAGAAATCATCGTCCGGTGCAACGCGTCATCAGGCAAACTCTCTTTAAGTATCTGTACCGAAAGTGCAGATGGTCAGTACTATTATATCAGTTCCGGAACACGCGCCTGTGAAAATGGATGTAATGCCATGGGCACGAATTGTGAATGATACGTCGAATTTTTTGTATTTTATTGCAATGAACATAGATAAAGAGACTATTACATCTGACAAGGGGACATGCCCCCTTGTCATAAAAGCAACTTTTTCTCTAGAGTCATTACCTATGTTCACAACAATAAGCGCAAGCAAAGCGGCGTATTGGTGAGCGAAGTGAAACCAATAGCCGCTTTAACGAGCCGTATGTGCCAAAGGCGCATAGGCGAGTTTTATAACTTAAAACATAAATAAAGCGGCGTATTGGGAGGCGATGATAGAGACGTTTCGTGAAACGTCTCTATCCATTCGCCGCCAATAGCCGCTTTGGCGAGCCGTATGTGCCAAAGGCGCATAGGCGAGCGCCATTTAATTTATATTTTTCGATACGCACGGCACAGACTTTGGCAAAAACGCGATTCCAACCGCAGGCAAGCTAAATGGCGAGGAAATGCACGTGAACGTTGTTCCTGCTGCTTAAATTACCTTTTCGATTTTCAAGAGATTAAGGCAAATTCATTTATTTATTGGACAAAAAAGCGACAAACGCAATCACGCGCTTGTCGCTTAGCAGAGTGTAAAACTCTGAAATTAGAAAGTCATACCGAAGGCAACGGAGCCCGGGCCGACATCGAAATTGAAAGCAGTCGGTGTGGGGTTATCGCCGCTTTCTTCAGAAATATGGTTGAGATAAGTATCATACTGCTGCGACACTTTATTTTCTTTGAGGAAAGCGTAGATGGCAGCGGCAGAACCAGCGAGGCCCAGGCCCAGACCACCGGCGAGGAGTGCGATACCGCCGTGCACTTTAGCGTCTTTATTATCGAAGTCCTTCCAATCTTCTTTATAGCTTTTTTCAGCATCCCCATAATTTGCGCCGAGGACGCCAGCACCGATACCAGTGAGGACGAGCCCGCCGATGGCGGTTCCAGCGCCGATCCATTTGACGGTGTTCAACATTTTTAATTCTTCATTATAGAGTTCGATCGTACGCTGACGCTCGTGTTCAAGCTTCATTTCACTCGTATAAAGGTTGGTTTTGAGTTCCGTCTGCTGGCTACCGATTTCACCGGTACCGGTTGCGAGCTGATTCTGAAGATCCTCGAGTTGTTTTTTGTAAGGGAGTTCATTTTCAGCACGACGCATCCACATACGTTCGGCGAGGACGAGTGGCACCGGGTAATCCTGAATATACTCGGTTGCGCGTTTTGCGTAATTGTAACTTTCCTGTTCATTTTCGAGATTACGATAAATCTCGCTCATGGTGAAGTTGACGATCGGTGAGCGGTTACAGATGAGTGTAAGACGCTTGCCATAGCCGAGAGCTTCGTCATAGTTGCCGTGGTCATAAGCCTGGGCCATCTGAGCACTAAGATTATTCCATTCGTCGCTTCCCATGTCATCGCAACTGGCAAACGCGTTTGAAGAGACGGTAAGTGCGAAAGCACTGAACAACAACGGCGCAAAAAATTTAATATGTTTTTTCATGTTTCAATCCTGATCTATTTGTAATGTTTACCAAAAGCGATTTCACACGTGACCGCAAGTCACGTGTATTCAATCATATTTTCCGTTGTTATTTTTCCAATCGGGTGACGTCACGCTTACCAACACGCGTTTCGAGGTCCTCATCATTCAAGACGATGTATCCATTGACCTGGTTTGTTTTATAAGTGAAACCACCACAGACCATAGGCGCAGCTTGATTTTGTTTTTCGGCATAATAATAGAATCTACAATTCGAACACGCGGAGTTATCAGGATCCGCTGCATTAGAACGCGGTACAACTGAAGCGATCGATTCATTCGTCATACCAGACCTATACACGAGTGAAGACAAATACTTTTTCTCAGTCTTGTCTTTATTTTCCTCATAATGCGCAGGGACCATGGGATTATTACTTTCTGTTTTTTTAACATACATCTCAGGGACAACACTCAACGAAATCGGTCCAGTGATAGCACTATCCGACAATGTAGAAGTCTTAAACAGATCATCTACGGAAGAAAAGTTGACTTGAAGAATCAAATCATTTTTGCTAAACGTTGTCGATTTTTCACGAATTTCCAGTGGCATATAAGAGTTTCCAGAGAGCCAAATCAAGGTTGGATCTGTAAAGCGTGTATAAATGACTTCTTTATCCGCAAATACAGAAAGTGTATCCACAAACGACTGTGTTATCTGTTCCAATGCTAATTGATTTCCCTGAAGGAGAGAGAATAATAATCGAGTCGTATCGTCTGTTTGAAGTTTTGCGACATCGATCATAGCCGAGACACGGTACTCATTATTGGCACACTTAGCAAATTGCATATCAGGATTGGATCCCAAAGCAGCCAGAAGCGGGAATCTTGTCATACCCGTCATCATATAAATGCAAGAATGGAGCTGAGACTGCATGGCACCAGCTATTAAGACAGAACCCGTAACTTGTTGTGCCTTTCTGTCATCATATTGATAATAAACGCTATTAACATATACACAGTTTTCATTGTTAGTATCACACTCAGTCACTTCATTTGCAGCATCAATTTCATTACAAAAATAAACATAATCTTTTGCTCTTGTAAAATCTGGTTCACCCGTTTCCCAATCAATGGCATTAGGATCCGTGTAAAAATTTTGATTCATACGCGAAGCAAGTTTCGCATTTGCCGAAGCATTAGCTTTCCAATTTTTCACATCACATGAAACTACAGGAAACACGCCCAGTCGATCTACTCTATTATTACCAGCCACAATATTCTGATTCCAAATATCTTCACTATTATCATAGATATACTGGTAATTCATATCTTCATTGAGCCAAGCAAGCATCTGCTGCGCGCCGATCAGCGTCGTTGACTCGAGTGTTGACGACATTCCCATTTCCATAACAACGGAGGAAATACCTTCAAGAATTTGAAGCATTATATTTGCTCTATTGCAAATGGGCTTATTTGCAACCATCTTTACATATTCCTGCAAGACCTCGTCCATAGTTTTATTACCATGATCCATCCAATACTTATAATACGCCTGCATATCCGCATTCATACTATCAGTACCGGCTTTACAGATACCTAAAAGGGTGCCCATATTCATTCGAGCATTCGATGGAGTGTATTCATAACTGGCAGTATATGTATAGTTATCTATTGGTTTCCAACTAACCACTTGTCCACCCGTACCATAGACAGGAATTTCTGGTTTTGTACATTCTGCAACCATCGTTGCAGAGGTCATAAGCAGTCTTAGATACGTGATCGCAGCAAGCGTCACAATACTGAAGTTCATACCCGCATAAAGCGATTCATGCGGGATAACGAAATCATAGTTATCGGACGCAAAATCTTCTGTCGATGCGGAATTTCTTGTTTGATTCGTATCCACAACGACATCACCCGATAGGAGCGCGGACCACGAAACGCCTGGTGTCGTCGAGAAGACCTGAATACATTGTTTATTTTTATAAGCAGAGATAGCATCTTGGCTATTTAACTGCATATTGGGGCAAGGGACGATCGGTCTACACAATCCACCCTCGCAGACGGTATTGAGTTCACAATCATCAGCAACCGTCTCAGGTGAGCAGAAGCGCAAACATTTACCCTGAACACACTCGCCGACGATCGCATTACCGCTTTTGCAATCAAAATTCGTTGTACAGGACTCTGCAATCGTAGCAAGGCTCTCCAAACTTCCATCGTCATACCCGCAACCCGCGAGCGAGGCAGACAAAATCAATGCAGAACAAAAAACGAGTTCTTTGCGCATACTTTAATAATCCTTATTTATGGTTAGGGTTCGTGCTGCATCGACCAATGCATTAAGCAACACAAACTTTTGACGTCATACCTTGAAATGAATCCAAAAAATACGGATTCACACCAAACGTATCCAGTCATTTATTCTAACCTCAAAGCGCATCTTTTTCAACTTTATTGAGCGGAAACAATGATTTCAAATCACACAAAACACAGACACTGTGTGATAATGCGCAATATTTATATTTTGTATCACATCGTAAATCAGGACATGGATTTTTTAAGCAGGGACGTTCCACGGAACAGACTGGGACGTTCCACGGAACAGACTGGGACGTTCCACGGAACAGACTGGGACGTTCCACGGAACAGACTGGGACGTTCCACGGAACGTCCCAACAGGGAACGTCCATACGATATGGGATTGATGAAGGATTTTTATGGGATTGATGGCGGATTTTTAAGCAGGGACGTTCCACGGAACGTCCCAACAGGGAACGTCCATACGATATGGGATTGATGGCGGATTTTTAAGCAGGGACGTTCCATGGAGCGTCCCAACAGGGAACGTCAAAACAGGGAACGTCCATACGATATGGGATTGATGAAGGATTTTTATGGGATTGATGGCGGATTTTTAAGCAGGGACGTTCCACGGAACGTCCCAACAGGGAACGTCAAAACAGGGAACGTCCATATGATATGGGATTGATGGCGAAACGTTCCATTTACCAATGGACATCGACCGAATGATCTTTTTCGGTAAAAACGGCATTATTCGGGCCATCGGGCCATATAATTGCACCGTCGGGCGCGATGCGAACAGGTTTGTAAGCAATGACGCTTTGTGAAGGCAGAGCGAGAGAGAGCGTGCCATTTTGTGGGCGCGGTGCACGTGCGGGATTCCATTGGCCGAGTTCGGGGGAACTGCCAACGAGGGCATAATTGAACCCGTCATTGGGGAAGCGGAACGTAACGTTGCGCGTCGTATTTGTAATCAAATCCTTTTTGACCGTTGCATCATTGGTCACGAGAACACGCACGGACTTTGGAGCCACGTCTATCGTCCCTGACAACGATACCTTCGTGTCAGCGTCGAACCAATTACCATCGGGAAGCACATAATTTTTGGCTGACGCGGCTTCAGAAATCAGGATGAGCGCTTTTTGGGCGCCATGATCGCGGCCAATGACGAGGAAATCAGGCTCAAAATGGATCGTGCCCGTTTTGCCAAAGCGGAGGACGGGATAGGCTGTTCGACGCGCAAGTGCCTGTTTGATGTCGTCAAAGAGCTGCGCGTGTTCGAAGACCATATCGGCGCGATTATAGGGTTCCTTTGCGCCTTCGAGCGGAACTTCGGAACCATAATAAACAGACGGTACACCGCGGAGAGCCATCATGACGTTGATGGCGCGACGCATAGCATCTAAATCCCCACCACAAGTGCTGATAAACCGCGGCATATCGTGGTTATCGATAAACGTCACCATTTTTTGCGGATCAGCGTAGAGGCGGTCGTTTGGCAAAATGTTGGCGAGGTAATCGAGCGTACTGTGACCACAAAAGACATCGCGCAGCGCGAAAGCGAGCGGAAAATCGAAGAGGTGTGTGAAGCGGCCATTTTTGTGCACTTCATCCACTTTTCGCGGATCACCATCAAAGTACTCGCCTAAGAGCATGCGATTGGGGTGATTGTCAGCGAGTGTCGCATTGAACTTTTTCCAGAAATCGAGTTTGACGTGTTTGACGGCATCGAGGCGATAGCCCGTGACATTAGGAATGGCGAGCCATTTCTGCGCAGCGCCGAGCAAATAATCGTAGACAGCGGGATTATCCTGATTGAGATCGGGAAGACCATGCACCTGACGATCGGTGAGTTGCACAGGATCATTCCAGTCTTCAATCGTCAGCGCAGGATGGAACCAATCGGGTTTTTGTTCGACGAGCGGGGAGCCGTAACCGACGTGATTGACGACGAGGTCAAGGATAATGCCGATGCCATATTTTTGCGCATCTTCGGCGAGTGCTTTGAGATCGTCGACCGTTCCGAAATGTTTGTCTATCGTATTGAGATCGTAAGTCCAGTAACCATGGAAGGCGGCATTTCCGAAGAATTTTTCGCTTGCCGCCGAAAAGACTGGACTGAGCCAAATTTGAGTTATGCCGAGTTCTTTGAGGTAGGGGAGTTTTTGACGAATACCTTGTAGATCACCACCGTGCCAGCCGGCGGGATCAGCGAGATCGACGTCGGCATCATTCTGGGAACTGGCATTGAAGAAACGATCAACTATAATGAAGTAGATGGCCTCAGCATTTTTTTTTTGCCCTCGGCGGACGCATTGACCGCGACCTGGCGTTGTGTCGCCGGTGCAAGTGCTGCCGTCTGCGAGGCAGTCGTCAGATTTTTGAGGAACTGATCGACGAGTGTACCCATGCGACGTTCGAGATCAGCCTTGACAGCGTTGATGGCATCTTCCCCATTTTCGTGTGAATACATGAGGACAGCGGGGAGTGTCACGGACTGCGTCAACGTCTCGTGCGTGCGAACGTCAGTAATTGTCATTTTGGCGTGGACATCCCATCGATAACGGCCCGAAAGTGCAGAATAAAATTCTGTCGATATTTCAGTTAAAACAAGATAATTCGCATTTCCAGCAAATCCCTGAAGTGCGTTCATACGCCGATCGGTATCGCGAATGGATTCGAGGATACTCTGAACATTGGCGAATTCAACGGGCTGGACTTTGAGATTTCTCGCTGATAGCGAGCTATCAAGCTGATTCTGGAAGAGCTGAGGCACCTGTGACGTTGTAACATTAGACACGTCATCGTAAGCATAGACGACTGCGATAGCAGTATCAGCGGGATACTGGACGACGGGCGTCGAAGCGACGCAACCGATGAAGCCGAAAGCACCGATTGCGGCGCAAAGGCAAAAGAGAAAAGAAGCGAGTATTTTTTTCATGGTAAAGACTTATTCACAAGAGTTGACGAAACAAACAAATCTTTTTTTGGGGAGGGGGGCGTTCCCCCTACGCGGCTATGGTGATATGCGGTAGAGACGTGCGCACTGCACGTCTCTACCGCATATCACCATACGCCGCTACCCCCTGGTCATCACGTAGGTTCGTTTCATGGAACGAACCTACAAACCACGCGGCTTACGCCCGATTCTATTTAGAAAGATTAGAACCAGGCTTCCGCTTCGATGGATATGACATGATGCCAATGGTTATCGGAAATCGTTCTGGCATCATCGCGGTAGAACTCGTTCTGATCACTCATATCGGTAATATTGGTATTATCGAAAGCATTTTGAACGTTGGAATATTGGACACCGTATAGGAGGCGCAAGGAAGGTCTTGCGAAGATGCCAGCGCCGCCAGGATTGAGGACGAGGCCTAATTTTCCCTGCCAGGTATTGCGTGTATCGAGATCACCGTATTCAAGACCACGATCTGAAACCAAGCCTTTATCATTTTCTGTGATAGAGCCAACGTGTTTTTGCCAAAGGTTTCCGTTGAGGGATTTTTCCTGTGCAAAGGATGTTTCGACGAGGATATGGGCGGTTGGCGTGATGTAGACCTGTCCGCGAGCGACGATGGACCAAAGCAAGCGGTTTCGTTCGCTTGCGGAGATTTCGTCATCCTTATCGAAGTGGTAACCGAAGATGGCAGCCCAAGTGAGATCGAATTTTCCCGAGACGATTTCGAGATTCATCTCATCGCCGATATTGAACTGATAGCGTTCGTCCGTCCAATCTTTGATGAAGATGCGGTAATCTTTGTTATCGTATCTTTCGTAGTAGTACTGCTCAGGGTGTTGGCGCAGGAAATTGAGGAAGAGGTTATTCCATTTGAGCGCGCCGAGCTTACCGAAGCCGAGATAGCCAACGAGTTTGAAGCTGAAAGCATCGTCAGCTGTTGGTTTTGGGAAGACCAAATCCATACTTGAAGCTGATGTACCGAGGTATTCGGCATAATCCTCCATAACTTCCTGACGGACGAATGAAGCGTACGAGACGCCTTGATTATCGCCGAACTTCGTTTGATGGGGGGCATTTTCGCTACCTTCGATGTTTGGTCCGTACATGAGTTCAGCGCCGAGTCCGAATTCGACGCCATCGGTTGGTTTAACGCGGACGGCGGCACCGAAGGTGAGTGCCGGTGTATACCCTTTTGAATTAAGGAGATAGCCGGAATCGCCGATACCGACGAGGAGATCCACCTTATCGTTTGCCCAGAACGCGCTGACACCGACGGTATTATAGAAGATCTCGGCAAACTTCATGTCATAGAGTCCGAGGTCCCCGAAGTAGAAGTCGAGTGTACCGATTTGCCAGATGACATCTTTAATGAGGACGTTACCTGCTTTTGCGTAGAGCTGCGTGAGATGAAAATCGCCCAAAGCGCCATTGAGGAGATCAGCGGCGTGTGCGGAACCGCCTTCAATTTTGGCATGAAGGCTCGTCCAAACCTCATTCGTTCCTGGCGTTTCCTTAATGAGTTGCAATCTCATATCGAGGGCAGCCCATTGAGTTTCGTTGAGCAAACGGCCTGAGATATTCCAAAGACCGAGTTTTGACATACCGCCCTGGAAATCGGGGCGAGCAGCGATACGAAAATAGCCGCCGGCCGAGAAACGGTCTTCGTCAGCTCTGGCATCGGAAGGCGATGCGCAGGCGAAGGCGAAGGCAAACAATACGACCGAAATCGAAAGCAAACGGCACAAATGTTGGTTCATTGTCCTTCCTTGCGAATGGTGAAATAAGGCCTCACCCCAATCCCCAGGGGGGAAGGGAAATGAGCGCATAAAACATATCCTCACCCCAATTTAAAGGCGATGGGGGAAGATGATGATAAATCAAAGTTCATGCTATTTTCAACGCATGAACATCGTGAAGGCGAAGCGGGGGCGTTGCGGGGGTATCCCCCGCAGAGGGGGTCGCGGCGTACCGCAGGTAGCCGCGCAGGGGGAGACGTCCCCCTTTATTATTTCGTCGCGATGACGATGGTGCGTCCAGGGACGTCGTACGTTTCAGAAGTGACGCGTTCGTTGCGTTCCCAGATGTTTTTGGATTCGGTCTGTTCGAAGTGCATCTGCGTATCGACGATGATATGCCAGTCGCCATCTTCGGGGAAATAGAATTTTCGGCCATCTTCATACATATTGATCATAATGAAGAGGGAAGGCGTATCATCTTTTGCGGCGTAGTACTGGGCGATAGCGCGACCGTTCCAGAAGCAGGAAGCGTCAGGGCAACCGTCCGGCCCGTGCCATTGAACGTTCGTCGAATCGTAGTCAGCGGGTGAAAGGAAAGCCTTATACTGCTTACGAATGGCGATCATACCGCGGACGAAATCGTGCATACGGACGCGCGCCGAATCCTGGAGCCAGTCGCCCCAACGGAACCAGTTCCATTCATTGTTAGCGCCATCGGAGTAAGCGTCGTTGTTACCGTATTGTGTGCGCATGTACTCATCACCGCCGAGGATGAGCGGCGAGCCGTGGCTAATGAGCATCATCGCGAAGAAGGCGCGGATAACCTGACGTTTGTAGGCCTCAGCGTTTGCGTCTTTACAAGTACCGGCACTATCTTTGTTACCGCCACAATAATCGTTGGAAAGGTTTTTGGATTCGCCGGAATCGGTTTTGCAGAATGCGTTGTACGGATCCGTGCAGCACGTTGGGTTGAGCAGACTACACTCATTATTCTTTTCAAAATAGGAATTGAGATCATAGAGGGTGAACCCGTCGTGTACCGTGAGGATATTGACGGAGTTATAAGGTTTTCTGCCATCCCAATTTTCGCCGAACATGGCAGACGAACCTGTCATAATATTTCCGAAATCGATCATATCGGTAAAATAGGGTGCAAGCGTGTCCTGAATATTGAGCGCCTGCATAGGATCATTAAACTTATAATTATCACTTGTATTATTGACGAAGCGTCGCATGAGGTCGCGGTAACGGCCATTCCATTCGAACCATGCGTGATTTTCGTGTTTTGTGGATTTAGGGAAGAGGCCGTTGACGTACTGTGCGAGGCTCCAGGGTTCAGCGATAAAGCGCGTATGATATTTGGCCATGAGGTCATCGTCGATGATGTCCTGTAATACCGTTTCGCCGACATGGTCAGCCCAATAAACGTTATCGAAGTTCATGGCATCGCCATCCTGAGAGACTTTATCGTCGTGGACGCCCAGAATGGAAGCGAGGTCGAAGCGGAAGCCATCGACGTGCATTTCATCGACCCAGAAGCGGAGATTATCAAGGATGAAGCGTCTGTACGGGAGGACGTTTGCACGCGGTTGGTTGCCGACGCCGGTTTCGTCGAGGTAGCGTCGATTGGGATTCCCTTCGTTGTCTTTGATGAGGTGATAGTACGCCTTATTGTCGAGACCGCGGAAAGAGTAGAGTGTCGCGGCCGTTTTGTCTTCGAACGTATTTTGCGCCCCATAATTCCAAGCAGGATCCTTGACTTTGCTTTGCCAGAAGCCGCCTTCACCGGTGTGGTTGTAGACGATATCGAGGATGACTTCGATACCTGCCTGATGGAGCTTATCGACCATTTCCTTGAATTCGTCGTGAACGCCGTTTGAGACTTTGACGCTGCTTTCGGTACCGAAACGGACTTCCGGGGCGAAGAAGTTAATGGTATTGTAGCCCCAGTAACCGCCGTCGTCGGGTTTTTCCATAGGCGGCATGAGTTCGATGGCAGTAATGCCTAAGTCAGCGAGGTAGGGCGCCATTTCGCCGATCCCGCGGAACGTGCCGGGATTATCGACCTTGACCTCGACCTCACCCTTTGGCCCTTTGACTTTGAAAGGATAAGCGGCCTTTGTGAATCCCATGGGATGGACTTCATAGAAGATGAGATCATTTTGAGCGTGACCTTTGAAGCCGTCGCCTTTCATGCGGTTATTTCGCCACTCAGTTTCGTGTTCACTCCACTGATATTCGCTCTTGATGACGACAGATTTGGGAGAGGATTTCCAATCGCAATTTAAGCGAGCCGTACCGGAAGCGGGATTTCCGCCGGCCATCCAGTCGAAGTCACGGTGGATACGGCGCGTATAAGGATCCATGAGAAGCTTATTGGGATTGTAACGGTTACCATTTTCGTCGCAATCGGTGACAAAGCCTTTTGGTGAGCCAGGCAACCACTCCGGATCATACGTCCAGTTCGGACCGAAAGCGATGTAACCATAGTGCGTACCGGCACCGACGCCATAGACATATTTAGACCATATCCCTGTTTTATTGTCTTTGACCATGGGTATGCGTTTGAGCGGCACATCGGTATCCGGGTTTTTGCTATCGAAGATGAGGATTTCGACGCGCGTTGCATTTTTTGCAAAGACGGCGAAATTGACGCCTTTATCGATAATCGTCGCGCCCAAAATATCGTAGAGGTTGAGTTCAGCACTTCTTTTGAAGAGCGATGGCGAAAGCGCACAAGACTCATAAACCTGCTCAACGCCACATGATTGGTTTAATAAACTTTTAATGCCATCAGCGTCGTCTTGCTGCCCCTCGAACTCAGGCCCTGAATTACAAGAAGGATCATCATCTTTGCAAAAGCTGGATTTATTGTCATCATTACATGAAACCAAGGCAAACAAAGCACTCAACAGCGCAACCATCTGCACGAGGTAATGCTTTCCAAAACAACCGGATTTATTAAACATAATTACTCCTTAATGCTAGTCCTTGAGTTTCCATATAATGATTTGCCTGCCGGGAGACAAGGTCACGCTTGTCGTCTCGCTCACCGCCTGATTATCGTTGAGGAGATCGATCCATCCCTTTGTTCCTTCATCTACGGTATAAGTCTGGTCTTCGCTGGTATCGCTGATACCGACGAGGATCGTTTCGCCCTCGCCTTTCATGAGATACATGTAAGACCTGGCGTAGGCATCGATATTTTGGCGTTTTCCGCGTGAAAGCGCGGGATGATTTTTGCGAATCTGGCCGAGTTTCTGGACAAATTCGAGGGTGGATTTTTGCTGAGCGTTGAGCTGCACATCAAACCGCATCATACGGCGGTTATCGGGATCATTGGCGCCCTCCATGCCGAATTCATCGCCATAATAGATGAGCGGGAGTCCGGGACTTGTGAAGAGGAAGGTCCATGCGAGTTTGAGCCTGTGGTAAGCCCAATCGGCCTCGACTACAGGATTGTTGCCGTATTTGTCGCCGCTGTCGAAGTGGATATGGGAGATTGCGCGGGGAACGTCGTGATTGCCCAGGAACGTGCTCATGAGGGCATTGCCATAGGAACCGTCGCCATCGCCGCCGGCGACAAAGTCCTTGAGGTTCCAGAATTTACCCTCTTCAGCGCCATCGCGCCAACCTTTCATGATGGTATCGCGAAGGACGTTATAGAGCGGGAAATCGAACTGGCCGTGGAGCATGTCATCGCCGATATATTTTTTGATCGTCGCGGAGCCATCGAACGTTTCGCCGACGATGTAGAACGTCTGGCCGGTGCCGCGCAGCATGTCGTCAACGCCGGCGCGAAGTTCGCGGATGAACTGGACGGGCATGTGTTTGACGGCATCGAGGCGGAAACCGTCGATACCGGTCGTGCGGATGAGCCATTTGGCGTGATCGACGATAAACTTGCGGACTTCGGGCAAATTATAATTGAAGTCCGGGAGATTCGGCGCGAACCAGCACGTCTCCGGAATGGCATTCCAGTTATGCTGACTCTGATTGGGGCCAGTGCAAAGGATATCATCAGCCCCCGGCTTATCATTATAATTGAACCACTCGGGGTGATTTTTCCAGACGGGGCTGTCTTCATCGACGTGGTTGACGGCAAAATCGACGAGCACGCGGATGCCGCGGTCGTGGCAGGCTTTGACGAGGTCATGAAGATCTTCGAGCGTGCCGAAGTGCGGCTCAATGGGGGTAAAGGGCACCCCGTTTGACGATCCGCCTTCATAGATGGAGGCGGTTTCGTCGGTATAACCGACGCCGATCGGCCAATAAGCGTGGTATCCCGCCATCGAATAACCGTCACCATATCTGACGCTCTGCGTATTCATGGTCACGGAAGAAATCCAGAGGGCATTGACGCCGAGAGCGTCGAAATAGCCTTTTTCGACCCACTCTTTCAAACCGGCAAAGTCGCCGCCGGCCCAGTCAATATTGACACCGAGCGGTGCATTGTTTGACGAATCACCGTCATAAAAGCGGTCTGTGAACGCGAAGTACAGCACGGCATCGCGCCAATCGAATGTTTTTTCTTCGTTCCAGACGGGCACATAAATGGGCTCGAAAGTAAAATTATCGGATGTCGCACGAATTGTGTAATTGATGCGTTTTTCGCTGCCCATGGAGTCCGTGACCGTCACACGGTTTTCGTTTGTCGATAAAAGCGGGCTGCCATCGCGTTCAACGACGATACTGAGATTTGTGGCCTGATCGTATTTGTCTGCCACAGAGACGCTGAACATGGCCGTGCCATTGTTGGCCTTCGGAGGCGCATCGAGGACGAGCTTAGGTGCAACCATAAGTGAGCAATCCAGGACGTTGACGGACAAATCTTCGCCGTTCGCATCACCACTCGTTTTCCAACCGCCATCCCCCCAATCGGAAACATAAAACTTATAAGTATAAGTGCCGGATTCGATCGGGAATTTACCTTCAAATACGCCCGTGGAAGTTTCAGTCAGCAGATACTGGTTCTTGGACCAAGCATCCATAGAGCCTGTCACAAACACCTTTGTGCCTGCGGCATTGGGATTCTCATAACGGAACGCGGTATAGCACTCTTGGGACAAGACGCAGCTGCTGCCTTGTGCATCGTAACCGAAATCGCAACCACAAACAGGTTTATCATTCTCGACCGAACAAGTGCGGTGCTCACCTTTGCATTGTCCAGCACAAACTGAATCTTTTACACACTCGCCTTTGCCGTTCATAGAGTAGTCAACATCACACACTGAGCAACTACCGTCAGCATCCATTTTGTAGCCAGCGTCACACAAACAGGATTCCAATGTTCCCTGGATATAGCACATGCCATGGCCACACGCTTTGTCACACAGATTATCTGAATTATTGGATTCGTCACACCCCGTCATGGCAAGTAAGGACGCAAGCAAAAAAATGCGATGAAGCTTCATGAAACCTCCGAAAAAGCCAGAATCATACCCAATCACCACTCAAACGACATCAACAAGAATACATGCGTTTCACGCACAACTTCTGTTGCCGCTCAAAAGTGTCACCCCCTCATTGCGCATCCGTCATACCCTTACACGCGTCGTAGCCGCGCCCAGCATCCGCGCAATTTCGCATGTACTTAGCACAAAAAGCCCCTTATTTCGAATGTTTTATCAGAAATTATACGGCAAACCGAATAACCTACATGTAGGACATAAACACATATTGTATTACAAAAAACGACTCGCGAACCCCATTCGCCCCACCCACTTGTTATTATGCCAACCAAAACAAGCGCGTTACGGTTTTTTTTTGCGTGTTCAGGTTTATTTTACTTTTTTGCATGAAAATTCTAAATTACGCGTAACAAATCGCATGTCGATGGCATAATTACAAATAGGGGCTTCGATTTGGGCTTACATGTAGGTGTCAACTTGCACCCCCGCTTGCTATTATGCCAACCGAAAAAAGCGCGTTACGGTTTTTTTTTGCGTGTTCAGGTTTATTTTACTTTTTTGCATGAAAATTTTAAATTACGCGTAACAAATCGCATGTCGATGGCATAATTATAGTGAGGCAAATGCTGGGGGGCGTTGCGGGGGCCGCCACCGCACAGGGGGTAGCGGCGTATGCCGGCATAAGTCAATCGCAACGCGAATTGACTTCAGGCATAGCCGCGTAGGGGGAGACATCCCCCAACAGATATGGTAAAAACAGACGCTACTCAAATGGAGATACCAATGTTATTCTATAAAAATTTACTTTTGGCCCTAATCCTCTTTCTTGGCATGGCCTCATGCAGCGAGACAACCTCAGAGACGCAACCACAAACGCCCAACGACACCACTCAAATTACCATTGCAACATGGAATGTACACAACCTGTTTGATACTGAATGTGACAGCGGCGCATGTGAAACGACAGATTACGAGCGACAATACGCCCCAGATTATTACAAAAAAATGATCAAAAACATTGCTGCGGGCGTCCGAATTTTTAACAGTGACATAGTTATGCTTCAAGAGATAGAGAAAGAAACGAGCCTTGAAGATTTAAAAGCGGAATTACCGCAATATCCATACAGCGTTTTTGGGGAAACAGGGCGATTAGCCGGACTTGATGTCGGACTTCTATCGAAATGGCCAATCGTAGCAACAAAAACGCATCGAGAGGAGCACCCATTCGAGTTAGACGACGAAATGAAACTCATTGCCAGAGAGCTCATCGAAGCAACGATAGCACTGCCAACGGGAGAAAATATTGTCGTATTTACAACCCACTTTGTTTCAAAGGTCACAGACGAAGAAGGAAATCGACGGAAAAACGAAGCAAGAATTGTCAATGAAATCATTGCAGCACATGAGAAAGAGGCACCAAACGCACACATCGCATTCGGTGGAGATCTCAATGATGAACCCGATTCCGAGCCGCTCACACTACTTAAACAAAACAATGTCCTTTATAACTCAACAGAGGGCATGAAACACGAAGACATAGCGACATGGAACAACACAGCGGCGTTTGACCATATCTTTCATAATGCAGCCCTTCGAGCAAAACACGCGAAGTCCTATCGTGTGTGCTCGAACAACATCGGCAAGCTCGTGCCAAGTGACCATTGTGCCATGGTCGCGGAATACATTTTCAACAAAAAGGAAGCGGCCGAAAGTACCAACAATCAATAAAAAGAGCCGAAGAAGGAGAGTCAAAGATGTGGGGGCAAGCCCCCTACGCGGCTATCGCTTCGATGGCAAACAAAAGGAAAAAAAGCAAGTAACATCGAAGCGATACGCCGCTACCCCCAGTGCGGGGGATACCCCCGCAACGCCCCCAACGAAAACGGAAATAATCCATGAAAAAAGGGTGGAAAGGGATACACGATAAAAAACGAAAAAAAGCCGCAAAAGCGGCTTTTTTTTCGCATCAAAACGCAGATTAATCGGCGGTCGTAGCCTGGAAAGCAGGTTTAACAGCTTCAGGAACGGCTTTTTCGACGAGTTCAATGCGGCACATAGGGGCATTATCACCATGACGAACGCCGAGTTTGATGATACGGGTGTAACCGCCAGGGCGGTTGGCATTACGTTTAGCGATATCATCGAAGAGTTTATTAAGGACTTCATTATGACGCTTAGAATCGGCAGCATCGGCACGATTCACGTCACGCTGGTTCAAGCGAGAAGCAACGATACGGCGAGCATGAATATCCCCACGTTTTGCGAGGGTGATAAGTTTTTCGACGACGCTGCGGAGTTCTTTAGCTTTAGGTTCAGTCGTCTGGATGGCTTCATGATCGAGAAGCTGTGTCGCGAGCGTATCGAGCATAGCGTTACGGTGCGCAGACGGACGACTGAAATGACGGCCTGATTTACGATGTCTCATTGTTTCAAACCTATAAACAAAAATGAAATTAAACGGAGGGAGGATTCCAATTATCGACAGTCATACCCAAGGTCAAGCCCATACGGGAAAGGATATCTTTAATTTCGCGCAAGCTCTTGCGGCCGAAATTCTTAGTCTTGAGCATATCGGATTCAGTTTTCTGAACGAGTTCGCCGATATAACGAATATTAGCGTTCTGTAAGCAATTTGCAGAACGAACGCTGAGTTCAAGTTCACCGACAGAGCGATCAAAAGACTCGTTGGAACTTGATTCCTGGACGGTTTCTTTAACTTCAACAGGAACGATATTCTCATCAAAGTTAATGAAGATCGAGACTTGTTCTTTAAGGATTTTCGCAGCAAAAGCGAGTGCATCCTCAGGCTTGACACTACCGTCAGTCCATATTTCGAGCGTAAGTTTATCGTAGTCAGTTTTTTGACCAACACGAGCATTTGTGACCGTATAATTGACACGCGTCACGGGGCTAAAGAGAGCGTCAACAGGAATAGTACCAATAGAGAGATCATCGGAACGATTCTCTTCAGCGCGACGATAGCCTTTACCGGTAGACACACACAAGTCGGCAACAAACTTACCATCCTCACCCAAAGTACAGATCACGTGATCAGGGTTGAGGATCTCGACGTCAGGGGTCGTTTCGATATCACGCGCATAGACACAACCGGGGCCATGTTTTTCGACATGCAACCACTTTGGTTCAGTGATATCGGATTTGATGAGCAACTCTTTAATGTTAAGAACGATGATTGTCACATCTTCCTTGACATCGGGCAGGGGCTGAAACTCATGAAGCGCACCGTCAATTTTGACAGCAGTCACAGCAGCACCCTGAAGAGAGCTAAGAAGTATTCTTCGCAGCGCATTGCCGATTGTTGAACCATAACCTCTTTCGAGAGGTTCACATTCAAACTTACAATACGTCGCAGTACGGGTTTCATTATCAATCTCTACGCCTTTCGGACGAATGAGATCAGTCCAATTTCGATGCATTCGTTCCTCCGCACCCCAGAGATGCCAAAAAGCGTCTACCAACGCATAGGACAACAAACCGCCAGCAAGAAACCTTACTGGCGTGGAAATAGAATCGCTAAATCCTAGACGCGACGGCGTTTCGGGGGACGGCAACCATTGTGGGGAATGGGTGTAACATCGCGGATAAGCGTCACTTTGAGACCGGCAGCCTGGAGAGCACGAAGCGCGGCTTCACGTCCAGAGCCAGGGCCTTTAGCGTAAACTGCGATTGAGCGCATACCATGATCCATAGCTTTATGGGCAGCATCATCGGCAGCAACCTGGGCAGCAAACGGCGTCGATTTACGCGAACCTTTGAAACCCTTCGTGCCACAAGTACACCACGAAACAGCTTCACCATTCGTATCCGTGATCGTGATAATCGTATTATTGAATGTCGAACGAATATGCGCAACACCGTTTGCTACATTCTTTTTAACATGTTTTTTAACGCCACGTTTAGAAGTAGCACTTTTAGCTTTAATTTTAGCCACTGTTTTTCCTCACTCTATCTGAATTATTTCTTCTTAAGAACAACGCGGCTTGGACCTTTACGCGTGCGAGCGTTCGTTTTCGTACGCTGACCACGGCAAGGAAGACCTCTACGATGGCGGAGGCCCCGGTAACATCCAAGATCCATAAGACGTTTGATATTCGTGCGAACGAGACGACGAAGATCACCTTCTACCTGGTAATGGGCTTCGATGACGTCACGGATAACACGGACTTCAGCTTCCGTAAGATCGTCACTGCAACGATCATAAGGAATTTTAGCTTCGTCGAGAATAACTTTAGCGCGCGTACGGCCAATTCCATAAATGCTCGTCAGAGCAATATCCATACGTTTGCGGCGCGGCAAATCAATACCTGCAATACGTGCCATGAGGCTCTTCCTCCTAATTAGCCCTGACGCTGTTTATGACGAGGATTTTCACAAATCACTCGAACAACACCGTGACGGCGAATCAATTTACATTTGTCACAAATTTTTTTAACTGACGGTCGAACTTTCATCCGCGTCTCTCCTTATTCAACTATGAGTGTACACTTCGAACACTACCTACAGGGGTCACGCAATTATCACATCACACACATAAAGGCAAGAGAAAAGTGCACATTCGAATTCTTTAAAACTCAAGAACCTTTTTCAACTGTGCGAATCCATCTTCAACCGAACCCGCACCGTCGATTTTTGAAAGAAGGCCGAGTTTATCATAATAATCGACCAACGGCTGCGTCTGCTTATGATATGCTTCTAGTCGCTGACGAACAGTGACTTCATTATCATCTGCACGCTGCACAAGATCCTTACCACAGGCGTCACATTTTCCGGATACTTTTGGCGGCATATTTGTCCGGTGATAGACTGCACCACAGTTTGGACAACTCAAACGTCCCACAATACGTTCAATCAGAACATCATCGGCCACATCGATCAGAACAACAGCATCTATTTTTTCACCGCAGGCACTCAGATATTCAGCCTGAGCGATCGTTCTGGGATAACCATCCAGAAGATACCCATTCGTCTCGGAAGCAAGACGCTCAGCAACAATACCGTTCACCAAAGCATCCGGAACAAGTGCGCCAGAAGACATATAGCTATCGGCTTGCTTTCCAAGTTCCGTTCCACGGGAACGCGCATCACGAAGCATATCACCCGTTGAAATATGGGGAATATGCATCGCGACCGTCAACGACTTCGCATGAGTACCTTTACCAGCACCAGGAGGGCCAAGCAATATTACGCGTTTCTTCATATTTTCCCTTTAGGCTGCTCCATCACGTCTTAGACGCGGGCGATTACCTGGATTATTAAATCCTTCATAATGACGGTTCGTAAGATGTTCCTCTATCTGACGAACGGTATCAAGTGCTACACCGACAACGATAAGGAGAGACGTACCGCCAAAATAAAACTGTACCTGAAAACTCGAAGCGAGAATTTCGGGCAAAATACAAACAGCAGAAATATAGATCGCACCAACGACAGTCACGCGGCTAAGCGCTGTATCGATATATTCAGCTGTCATCTTTCCAGGACGAATTCCAGGAATACTGGCCTGATTCTTCTTCAGATTATCTGCAACATCTACAGGATTGAAAACAACCGCCGTATAGAAGAAACAGAAAAATACGATCAGAAGAACATAGAACAGAATATGACGCCAATCACCAGGAATCAATGCTGCACGCATCCACTGAAGCCATTCAACATCATCGAAAAACCCTGCCAATGTTGCAGGAAACATCAAAATAGAACTTGCAAAAATGGGCGGAATAACACCAGATGTGTTCAGTTTAAGCGGCAAATACGAGGCCTGACCAGAGAATGCATCCCGACCAACCATACGTTTCGCATGTTGGATCGGAAGACGACGCTGTGCTTTTTCAAAGAAGCAGATGAATGCGATTGTGACGACGACGATAACACCAAGGAGAAGGATCTGATACATAGACAGACCCACAGTCCCAGTCTTATCACCGAACGCCTGTTCGACGAGCGTATACAGGGCATTGGGCAAACGGGCAACGATACCAGCAAAAATGACGAGCGAAATGCCATTACCAATTCCGCGGTCATTAATCTGTTCACCGAGCCACATAATGAACACTGCCCCGGTTGTGAGAGAAAGGATCGTCAACAGAATAAAACCCACTTCGCTATGAATCGTCACAAGGCCAGGTACATCACCGTGATCAGAGAGACTCTGGAGATACTTCGCCATGAATCCACCCTGGACAACAGAAATACCCAAAGTCAGATACCTCGTCCACTGATTAATAGCCCTTCGGCCCGCATCACCCTCTTTTTGCTTACGTTCAACAGCGGGAACAACTACACCAAGCAGCTGAAATATAATCGATGCGCTGATGTAGGGCATAATGCCAAGAGCAAAAATAGACATTTGCTCCAAAGCGCCACCAGAAAAGAAATTGAACAGAGAAAGCATCCCTTGGCTGTCACCGCCAAAAAGAGAATTCATCTGAACCCTATCAACACCCGGTGTCGTAATGAAGCAACCGATGCGATAAACCGCAAGCAGCGCAAGCGTAAAGAAAATACGCTTACGCAACTCGGGGATTTTAAACATGTTTAAGAATCCGCTAGCCACCACAGACCTCAATGCTGCCGCCAGCTTTCTCAATCTTCTCGCGAGCAGAAGCACTTACGGCATCAACGATAACTTTCAGACTCTTGCTGATTTCACCATTACCGAGGATCTTGACGCCATCAACGTTACCACGAACGAGGCGGGCACTGCGGAGCGCAACAATATCCACGACGGAATCAGCTTCAAAACGATCGAGATCAGAAACATTGACGATCGCGATGTTTTTCGCGAAAACATTGCAGAAACCACGTTTTGGCAAACGTCGGCTGATAGGCATCTGACCGCCTTCAAAACCAACGCGAACGCCACCACCGGCTCTAGAATTCTGGCCTTTCTGGCCTTTGCCTGCAGTTTTACCCTGACCACTGCTCGTACCACGTCCGAGACGTTTGCGGGCATGCGTGCTACCAGGAGCAGGCTGAAGATTGCTCAAATTAATCATTATGAACCTCTATCTTTATCGCTTAGTCATTGACAGGCGACACTTTCACCATATGTTCGACCTTCTTGAGCATGCCACGAACAATCGCCGTGTCTTCAAGAACAACCGAATGATTTACTTTACGAAGCCCAAGATGCTTGAGCGTCTCAATCTGATTATCGACACGGCAGATTCCACTACGTGTACGGGTAACCTTAATCTTACTCATGATTCAACTCCGATCTGTATTAATCCACAGATTTGCCCAGTTTCGCCATGTAATGTTCACGGCTCTGGAGTTTTTTCAAACCATCAAGCGTTGCACGGACGAGGTTATGCGGATTCGTCGAACCATAAGCACGCGACAACACGTTTTCAACACCACAAGCTTCAAGTACTGCGCGGACTGCACCACCGGCGATAACGCCTGTACCTTTGCCAGCAGGACGCATGTAAACACGCGATGCACCGTATTTTCCAACAACTTCATGCGGAAGCGTACCATCGATCACGGCAACTTTCGTCATAAGACGACGTGCACGATCGGTACCCTTGCTGATTGCTTCAGGAACTTCGTTTGCTTTGCCATGCGCAAATCCAACACGACCGCTGCCATCACCAACAACAACGATGGCACCGAAACTGAAACGACGTCCACCCTTAACAACCTTGGCAACACGATTGATATAAACTACTTTCTCGATCAGATCGCTCTCGCGTTTGACCGATTCATTCTCATTAGCAACTCGAGTAGCTGTCACGCTCTATCTCCTTAGATAACTTTGTCTCCGATCACACGGAGACATGAACTGGTTAGAAATTTAAACCGCCTTCTCGAGCACCGGAAGCAACCGCAGCAATTCGTCCATGGAAAATAAAACCATTACGGTCGAAAGCAACTTGGGCGATCGATTTTTCCAGGCAGACTTTTGCCATTTCAACACCAAGAATGCGTGCCTGTTCAACGGGCTTCTTCCCATCAATCAAAGCTTTCACCTGGCTATGAAGCGTCGAAAGTGAACACAATGTCGTGCCTGTTTCATCATTGATGATCTGGCAATACATGTGACGGCCACTACGGAATACACAAAGGCGAGGACGTTCGGATGTACCACGGACAGTACGACGAACCGACTTCTGACGACGGATTCGAAGATCCGTTTTCTTAATTGTTTTACAAGCCATACCTTATTCTCCCCGCATTACTTACCAGATGTTTTACCAGCTTTGCGCTGAATGACTTCTTCAGCATACTTAATACCCTTACCTTTGTAAGGCTCAGGTTTACGGAAGGATCGGATCTTGGCTGCTGTCTTACCAATCTCTTCCTTATCAGCACTACGAAGCGTTATCTTGTTGTCTTTGGAGATCTCTGCCTGAACACAATCAGGAAGCTCATAAACGATCGGATGGCTGTAACCAAGATTGAATAATATCTCGTTTTTGCCACGAAGTTCCGCACGATACCCTGTACCGTTGATCTCAAGCTTGCGCTCATAACCCTGGCTGACACCAACAACCATATTATGAAGAAGCGAACGGCAAAGACCACTTATCGCTCGGCCTTCATTATCAAGCTGATGAAGCTCGACAGTCAAATGACCGTCGGCCTGTTTAATCTCTACGCTCGGGTGAAACGTTCTTTCAATCGAACCCTTCGGCCCCTTGAGCGACACTGTTCGGCCATTGATTTTAACATCAACACCCGAAGGAATCGCGACAGGCGCTTTACCAATACGCGACTGTTTGAAGTTTTCTGTATTCATGATTCACCCTCGTACTAATAAACTGTGCAGATCAATTCGCCGCCAAGTTTCTGAGTACGAGCGTCTTTGCCGCTCATTACGCCATGCGACGTTGAAATGATGCAAAGACCAAGTCCTCCAAGAACTTCCGGGATTGCATGGTGCTTGACATAGACACGCCGACCAGGTTTTGACTCACGAGAGATATTACGAATGACAGGGTCATTGTGATAATATTTCAGTGAAACTTCAGCAACCGCGATCGGACCATCACTGACGGCATAGTCTTCAATGTATCCTTCTTCTTTCAGGATACGCAAAATCTCTGTGCGAAGACGAGACGTTTTTACAGTAACTTTATCGTGTTTTGCTAATTGGGCATTACGGATTCTTGTAAGTAAATCCGCAATAGGATCTGTCATCATAAGCTTTATTCCTCTCTATGAACCTACCAGCTGGCTTTCGTAACGCCGGGAAGCTCACCCTTGAGAGCGAGCATACGGAAACAAATACGGCAAAGACCAAACTTCCTCAAATATGCATGCGAACGCCCACAGACTGAACAACGCGTGTAATTGCGCACTGTGAATTTCTGCTGCTTTTGCTGCTTCTCTATCATTGCTTTACGTGCCACAGTGTCTTCTCCTACTTCTTAAAAGGCATTCCCAAATGTTTGATTAAAGAACGTGCTTCTTCATCAGTACGGGCACTCGTGACAACACAAATATTCATACCATAAACTTTCTCGATCTTGTCGAGCTGAATTTCAGGGAAAATAATGTGTTCCTTAACACCAAGCGTGTAATTGCCTTTACCGTCAAACGCTTTATCGCTCACACCGCGGAAGTCACGGACACGCGGAAGCGCTACGTTCATTAGACGATCAAGGAATTCATACATACGGTCACGACGAAGCGTCACCATCACGCCAATAGGCATACCCTGACGAAGTTTGAATGAAGCAATGGATTTCTTCGCTTTCGTAATTACAGGCTTCTGTCCCGTAATCGCACCAATCTCATTGCATACAACCTCAATCAATTTGGAATTGCTCGACGCATCTTTACCAAGACCAACGTTGAGGACAACTTTTTCGACACGAGGAATCTCCATAGGGTTCTTATAACCGAACTCTTTTTTAAGCGCCGGGATAACCTCGTTCGTATATCGATCAAATAGCCGAGTCACAGACTCCTCCTGCCTTCAATTCAGACTTACTAGAAAATTTCGCCAGTTTTAACACAATAACGCACCTTGCTGATGCGAGCAACTGGCTCACTGTAGCTATTCAGCGCCTCGGCTTTCGTCGCAAACAAAGCGCCATCCTTACCTTCATAGCGAGCGCACACGCGGACACCACGTTTCAACTTTTCACTATAAAGCGCAACATTACTCACATGAATTCCAGCTTCTTTGCTGATAATTCCAGATTCCTGACCAGCAGCATTCGCACGCTGATGGCGTTTTACGATGTTGCGGCCTTCAACAAAGACGCGGTCACTTTTCGTGTCTACACGAAGCACTCGTCCCTGCTTGCCCTTTTCTTTACCCGAAAGAATGATGACAACATCACCTTTTTTGATCTTCATATCATACCTCGTCTTAAAGAACTTCAGGGGCAAGAGAAATGATCTTCAAATAGCTCTTCGCACGAAGTTCACGCGCGACAGGCCCAAAAATACGCGTTCCAATCGGGTTCTTCTGGGCATCAATCAAAACAGCTGCATTCTGATCAAAACGAATGTAGCTGCCATCTTTACGAGCTATCTCTTTGGCAGTGCGTACAATAACTGCCTGGTGAACATCACCTTTTTTGACCTTGGAGTTCGGAATGGCGTCCTTAACTGAAACGACAATTACATCACCAATACCGGCGTATTTGCGTTTCGAACCACCAATTACTTTTATGCACTGAACTTTTTTCGCTCCCGAGTTATCAGCAACCGAGAGGACTGACTGCATCTGAATCACGGCTATTTCCCCTTATCTGAACTTTGCTTATAACACAGGCGCACGACGAATGATCTCTTTCAATCGCCAGCACTTATTCTTCGAAATCGGTCGCGTTTCTTCAATAAGAACATGATCGCCAATGCGGGCAGTGTTCTCACTGTCCTGAGCCATATAACGCGACTGGCTCTTAACATACTTTTTATAAACCGGATGAAGAACGCGTCGTTCGACAACGACAACAATCGTTTTCTCCATCTTGTTGCTGACTACCGTGCCGACTCGCGTCTTGCGGTTACCACGTTTCGTACTTTCCATCTTATCCTCTCAGTTCTCGCTCGCGAATCACGGTTTTCAGTCTCGCAATATCCTTCCGGAGGCTAACCATGTCCGATACTTTCTCAAGCTGACCAGTCATGTGACGCATCTTGAGCTTGAAGTAATCGCGACGGCTGTTCTCCAGCATCGACTGCAATTCCGCGATGCTCTTATCCTTCAATTCTGTCGCTTTCATTATATTCGCTCCCGACATACAAATTTCGTTTTCAACGGCAGTTTGTTCGACGCAAGACGGAATGCTTCACGAGCTACTTCTTCACTCACACCGTCTATCTCATACAAAACCTTGCCAGGCTGGACGACTGCAACCCAAAATTCAGGATTGCCTTTACCTTTACCCATTCGAGCTTCTGCCGGATGCTGTGTCACCGGTCGATCCGGAAAAACACGAATCCAAACATTGCCACCACGCTTCGCATATCGTGTTAAAGCAACACGAGCTGCTTCGATCTGGCGGGCCGTGATGCGCGAAGGTTCCGTCGCCATCAGGCCAAATTCGCCAAAGCTCACGTCGGAACCACGATACGCTTGTCCACGCATCGTGCCCTTCTGAACTTTTCTCCATTTAACTTTCTTCGGACTTAACATCGTCTGCTCCTAACACTCAGTCGCCTGAGTGCTCTCTCTTTATTAAGCAAATCGCGAACGGAACCAAATCGCTTTGGTTCCGTATAAAGACGCGCGCTTCTACATCACATGAATCGCTTTGTCAAAGCTTTTTTAAAAAATTTCAATTAGGCCTTGACGCGAAGCGGATCACCAAGAATCTCACCTTTGAAGATCCATACCTTGATTCCAATAATGCCATAAGCTGTCTTCGCTTCAGCAAAACCATAGTCGATATCGGCACGAAGTGTATGAAGTGGTACACGACCTTCACGATACCATTCCATACGGCTCATTTCAGCACCACCAAGTCGGCCTGAGCAATTCACACGAATACCCTTCGCACCAAGTTTCAACGCCGTCGTCACGCGCTTCTTCATCGCACGACGGAAGCTAATGCGGTGCTCAAGATCTCTCGCAACGTTCTCAGCTACCAACTGAGCATCCATATCCGCTTTGCGGAGCTCTTGAATGTTCAGGAAAACTTCACTACCTGTCATCTTGCGAAGCTTCGCTTTCAAATCTTCAACGTCTTTACCTTTCTTGCCAATGATAACACCAGGTTTCGACGTGAAAACGCTCACTTTCACTTTGTTCGCCGCACGCTCAATTTCAATGCGGTTGATGCCAGTCGTGTAGTACTCGTTCTTGATGAACTTCTTAATGCGAAGGTCCTCTTTCAACCATTTCGCATAATTACCTTCTTCATACCATTTGGACGACCAGGTACGGATGACACCGATACGGAGACCTGTCGGATTACTTTTCTGTCCCAAAGGATACCTCCAAATTATTCCTGACTCGCGGCTTCTGCTTTCTTGCCGCTAGCGCTGTTGAGTTCCAAATGAATGTGGCACGTACGCTTGCGAATACGTGTCGCCCGTCCCTGTGCCCGCGGCATAAAACGACGAAGTGTCGGACCCTCGTTAACCCATGCTCGGCTAACAAGAAGATTATCAACATCCATCGTTCCTGCATTCTCAATGTTACTAAGGGCTGATTCAATCAGCTTCTCGATAATCGCTGCACCACGTTTCTCAGTGAAACGAAGCGTACTAAGTGCATCATAGACACCTTTGCCACGAATCAAATCTACAATGATTCTGGCTTTGCGAGGAGCGAGACGCACTGTCATAGCGCTCACGCGATTAACACTATGATGTTCGTTTTTCTTTGACGGCTTACCCATCTTATTCCTCCAGTCTACTTCTTCTTAGCTACTTTACGGTCCGCTGCATGGCCGCGGAATGTTCGCGTCAGCGAAAATTCACCAAGCTTATGACCTACCATGTTCTCTGTAACAAATACTGTCACAAAGCTCTTACCATTATGAACCGCAAATGTCATTCCTACCATTTCAGGAAGAATTGTGCTGCGGCGTGACCAGGTTTTAATGACTTTCTTTGATGATCCTTCATTCGCTTCGACTTTCTTCATAAGATGATCATCGACGAACGGACCTTTTTTAATCGATCGTGGCATTGAATAGTCTCCTCAACTATTTACTGCGTCTTTTGACGATAAATTTACTACTGACTTTATTATGACGCGTCTTCTTACCCTTCGTAGGAATACCCCACGGTGTCACAGGATGACGACCACCACTCGTGCGGCCTTCACCACCGCCGTGCGGGTGATCTACAGGGTTCATAACAACGCCACGGACTGACGGACGAATTCCAAGCCATCGTGTACGACCTGCTTTGCCAAGCGATACATTGCTGTGCTCACTCAAACCAACGCGGCCAATAGAGGCTCGACATTCAACATGGACTTTGCGAAGCTCACCAGAAGGCATACGAAGAAGTGCATAATTGTCTTCTCGTGCCATCAACTGCGCTGCTACGCCTGCACTGCGGACTAACTGACCACCTTTGCCAGGACGAAGTTCAACGTTGTGAATTTCTGTTCCAAGCGGAATGTATTTCAATTTAAGACAATTGCCCACCTTGATGTCAGCATGCGCACTCGAAACAACGCTCATTCCAACTTCAAGACCATCCGGACAAAGTATATAGCGCTTCTCACCATCCGCATAGCAAATCAACGCAATGCGACAGGTGCGATTCGGATCGTATTCAATCGCAACAACTCGGCCAGGAACGCCTACTTTGTTACGACGAAAATCAATCACACGATAGCGTTGTTTGTGACCACCACCATGATGACGACATGTAATACGACCATTATTATTGCGCCCACCCGTTTTCGTAAGCTTCGCTACCAGCTTCTTCTCAGGGCGATCTTTCGTGACATCCGACGTGCTCATGACCGTCATGAAGCGACGGCCAGCCGATGTCGGTTTAAAACTCTTAAGTGACATTTTTCACCTTCCTGTTGCTTACCGCTTGTTAGGCTTCCGCCGATTCTACTTCGTCGGCTTTGTCAAAGAAATCTATTACTGAACCATCCGCAAGCGTAACAACCGCTTTCTTCCACTTGTTGCTGCGACCAATAAAACGACCAAATCGCTTCGCTTTACCAGGCATTACACACGTGTTCACACTCGCGACTTTCACACCAAACAGCGTCGATACTGCTTCCGTGATCTCCTGCTTGTTCGCACGAAGATCAACTTCAAATACATACTGGTTGCCAGCTGCACGAAGCAACGTCGATTTCTCATTAATGATCGGACGACGGATCACATCTTCAATTCGTTTCATTACTTCAACCTCGCTTCCAATCGTTCAAGTCCTGCTTTCGTTACGACAACACTGCCGTAGTGCAAAACATCGTAAACATTCACACCCTCAGGACGAAGATATTTATAATCCTGAAGATTACGGACGCTCAGGCGAAGATTCTCATTATTAAGGGTCGTCGCTTTCTCTGCTACATCGTTCGCTTTGCAGTCAATCACTAGGCCACGCTTCACTTCAAGCGTACTCAGGGCTTTCACTGCCGCTCGCGTTTTGATCTCAGAAAGATCAAATGCATCGACTACTTTGATGCGACCCTCTCCTGCTGCCATGCTCAATACGCTGCGAAGCGCTGCGCGGCATTTCTTCTTGTTCAACGAATAGCTGTAGTCGCGATTGCGTTTCGCAAACGCCCAGCCACCACCTACCATGTGCGGTGCACGCGTCGTTCCCTGACGGGCATTACCCGTGCCCTTCTGTTTGAACGGCTTCTTACCTCCACCGCTCACTTCCGATCTCGTTTTGCCCTTGTGAGTGCCACGGCGTCTACAAGCCAGCTGCATCTTTACCACTTCGTGGAAAAGATACGGCCGAACTTCTGCACCGAATACCTCATCAGACACCTCGACCTCACCTATCTTCTGGTTGGCCAGGTTGTACAAGTCCAATTTCATAATCGATTCTCCGTTCAATTCGCAGCTTTACACTGTCTAATTTGCTTCTGAACTTCTAGTCGCGAAGGCTGATCTTAATATCAACGCCTGCAGACAAATCCAATTTCATCAACGCATCGACCGTCTGGTCGCTCGTCTCTATGTCAATAAGACGCTTGTGCGTCCTAATCTCAAATTGCTCACGGCTCTTCTTATCCACATGCGGTGAACGCAATACCGTGAATCGGCTCACTGACGTCGGCAAAGGAATAGGACCTGCCACTTTTGCGCCCGTGCGCTCCGCTGCCGTAATAATCTCCTGAACTGAAGCATCAAGCAAACGGTGATCATATGCTTTCAGTTTGATACGAATTCTGTCGCCCATTGTTGGGGTCTCCTCTCTTAGAAAAACAAAGTCCTACTTACGTATTGGCTTTCGCACCGTACTTCTCAATGAGCTCTGCCGACAACGTCGCCGGAAGCGGCTCATAACTCTTAAATTGCATTGAATAGCTCGCTCGACCCTGCGACATCGATCGCAAAATCGTCGCATAGCCAAACATCTGGGACAACGGGACTGCTGCTCGGATCACTTGGACACCCTTGCGGGGTTCCATGCCTTGGATGCGGCCACGGCGGCTATTCAAATCGCCAATGACATCACCCATATACACCTCCGGCGTCACAACCTCAACATCAAAAACAGGTTCAAGCAGCTGTGCACCGCATTTTTTTTGCCCATCCTTAAATGCCATCGATCCCGCAATCTGGAACGCCATTTCACTCGAGTCTACTTCGTGATACGAACCATCCACTAAATCGACATGAACATCTACAACCGGATAACCTGCAAGTGCACCCGTCTCCGATGCGCTCTTGACGCCTTTCTCTACTGCTGCCCAGTATTCCCTTGGAACTACGCCACCAACGATCTTCGATTCAAACGTGATGCCTGAACCTGGTTCGCCAGGACTTAACACCAGTTTAACATGACCATACTGGCCACGTCCACCTGATTGTCGCTTGAACAAACAATCGGATTCCCCAGTCTTCGTAATCGTCTCTCGATACGCTACCTGTGGCTGGCCTACGCGACAATTCACCTTGAACTCTCGCTTCAACCGCGATGCAATAATGTCAAGATGAAGCTCTCCCATGCCTCCAATAACCGTCTGGCCCGTCTCAGGATCCGTGTGGACCTTGAATGACGGATCTTCATACGCAAGCTTCTGAAGCGCTATGCCTAGCTTGTCTACGTCGTCTTGCGTATCCGGTTCGATCGACATATTGATAACCGGTTCCGGGAATGTCATCGTCTCAAGAACAATATCAAGCCCTTCTTCACATATCGTATCGCCGGTACTCGTGTTCTTTAAACCTAATACTGCTACGATCTCACCTGAATGTGCTTCCTTGATCTCCTCTCGCTTGTTCGCATGCATGCGAAGAAGACGACCAATCCGCTCATTCCGATGTCGGTTCGTGTTCACTACCGTTTGACCGGAAACGAGTTTGCCTGAATAAATTCGTACAAATGTTAACTGACCTACATAAGGATCCGTCATAAGCTTGAATGCCAGGCCAGAGAATTTCTCCTCATCGCCAACATTCAACTCATGCTTCTCTTCTTCCTTAATGTCGCCATCGCCTCGCTCCTGCCGGCTAAACAGCTCCGCTGATGCTACCTTCGGACCAGGTACATCAACTGGACTCGGCAGATAATCTACTACGCCATCCAGCATGCGCTGAACACCCTTGTTCTTAAACGCTGATCCGCAAAATACCGGTACTAGACCCATCGATACACAACCCTTCCGGATCGCTGCGCGAATCTTCTCACTCGGTACTTCTTCGCCTTCAAGAAACGCTTCCATGATCTCTTCATCATAATCCGCTGCTTTCTCTATCAACGTCTCTCGATACGTTTCAACATCTGATACCATGTCCGCTGGTATCTCGCCTTCCTCTGTGTCAAGCGTCTCCGCATTGAAATAGAGTGCCTTGTTCTCTACAAGATCGACTAAACCTCGGAAATTATCTTCCGCTCCAATCGGAAGCTGGACTGCTACTGGATTCGCACTCAGACGTGAATCCATCTGCGATAATACTGACTTGAAATCAGCACCCGTGCGATCCATCTTGTTGACAAATGCTATCCTCGGTACATGATACTTGTCCGCTTGGCGCCATACTGTCTCCGATTGCGGCTGTACGCCACCTACGGCACAAAATACCGCGACTGCTCCATCAAGAACGCGTAAGCATCGCTCAACCTCTACCGTGAAATCTACGTGTCCCGGCGTGTCAATTATATTTATGCGATGCCGTCCGTCACGATTCCAGTAACATACTGTCGCTGCACTCGTGATCGTAATACCACGCTCCTGTTCCTCCGCCATCCAGTCCATCGTCGCTGCACCATCATGGACTTCACCTATCCGGTGCGTGCGGCCTGTGAAAAATAATATGCGCTCCGATGTTGTCGTCTTCCCTGCATCGATATGCGCCATGATTCCGATGTTGCGCACCATGCGCAATTCTACATCTCGTCCCACTTTACTACTACTCTACTGCTAGTGCACGATCGCTCATACGGTCGTTCAATACGTGCGGTTGTTCTTAAGGAATTTAATTTCTCGCGAAATTAGAAACGATAATGAGCAAACGCCTTGTTCGCTTCTGCCATACGATGTACGTCTTCTTTCTTCTTGATCGTCGTACCACGGTTGTTGTACGCATCAATCAGTTCAGCCGCAAATCGCTCTACCATCGACTTCTCAGGGCGCTTGCGCGCATTGCCTATCAACCAGCGAAATGCTAACGCTGTGCGTCGATCCGCTCGAATCTCCACTGGCACCTGATACGTCGATCCACCAACTCGGCGACTCTTCACTTCCACGCTCGGACGCGCATTGTCTACTGCCTTCTTGAATATCTCAAGACTGCTCTCTTCACTGTTCTTCAGACGCTCTCCTATTAAATCAAGAACGCCATACATAATACCTTCCGCTACACTCTTCTTGCCATCAAGCATCAGGCTGTTGATGCACTTTGCCACAAGCTTGTCATGGTACTGCGGATCAGGCAATACTTCTCTCTTAATAACTTCTCGACGTCTTGGCATCTCTTCTCTCCTCTCTTACTTAGGTCGCTTTGCACCGTATTTCGAACGGCCGGCTCGACGCGCATTAACACCAAGCGAATCCAACGTTCCTCGAACAATGTGATAACGTACACCAGGAAGGTCCTTCACACGACCACCTCGGATCAATACCACGCTGTGTTCCTGAAGATTATGGCCTTCACCAGGAATATAGCTCGATACTTCCATTCCATTCGTTAATCGCACACGGGCAACCTTTCGGAGAGCCGAGTTAGGTTTCTTAGGCGTCGTCGTGCTGACACGAACACAGACGCCGCGACGCTGCGGACATCCTTTCAACGCAGGCGAATTCGTCTTCGACGTCTTACGCTCACGACCCTTTCTTACTAGCTGATTAATTGTCGGCATTTTTCTCCTCACTATTCTGCAATGCCTTCGCTTCAAAACAATTTTGAAGCCTGGTAAAACGCGCAAAATTATATATGCCTTCTCTTACTTTGTCAACGCATTTATAGATATCTCTCACGTTCCTCAGAAATATCTAACCGCTTTGACGCTTTGCGCTCTTCCTCTCGCTTTCTCGCCCAGCACTGCGATCAAAACAAGACTATCTCTTTATAGCACACATTCACCTACTTTTGTATGTTTATTTTCGGTTTTTCTCCCTTTTCTGTACGATTCTCTTCACCCTCCTATACCCACTAACGATTACTTCATTGCCTCGTTCTCGATATTGCCTCGTTCTCGATCGACTCGTGATGCCCCCGCGGCGTCGCTCTGCAAAATCGATTAAATCTGCAAGATTGATTCGATTTTTCGCTTTTTCTGTGCGCAGTCCGCCCTTTCTCGATCGCTCTGTTGCCTGTTAAACTAAGATGCCCTTCAAATGATCGATCTCATGCTGAATGATCTGCGCCGTCCATCCCGTGTACTTCTTCGAATGTTTCACCATGTTGCGATCCTGCCAGCGTACCTTGATCTTCTGATAACGTGTCACCTTGTGCGTATCATCATGCGACAAGCACCCTTCCTCCGTCTCATAGCTCCCCGTACGATCCTCTATCTCTGGATTGAACATCTCAACATAAAAACCATTGCTCACAAAAACAATGATCGCCTTGTTCTCACCTATCATGTTCGCTGCAAGACCAACACAGCTGTCCTTCAATGACTTCAACGTGTCTAACAAATCATCCGCTATCCACGCATCCTCCGCTACCGCTGCTTCCGCTTGTTTGTTCAACAAATGCTCATCTTTCGTGATCGATTTAATCATCGTTCCTCCCTTTCGCCTCTCGCGATTTTTTCAGAAAATAAAAAAAAAGAGCCGGACATCCTCTGCCCGGCCTTCTATGATGATTGACGACCTAGTCGATCGAAATCATACCACACGTGCCGTCTTCCTGCTTGTAAAGCACGCTCGTCGCTTTCGTTTCTTCGTTGATAAAAACAACGACCGGCAAATTCTCAAGCGTCAGTTTCATCACGGCATCATCGACACTCATCTCGACTACCGTCAGTTTCTCATGCTTGATTACCTTCGCTGCTGCACTCTCCTCAGGCGCCGATTCCACTGCTGCTTCCACAACTTCCTCTGCGCTCTCTTCACTGTCAGGTACCGCAACAACTGCTACGTCAAACGTCTTCGCCGCTCCACTGCGCTCCTTACGCGTTCGAATCTTGTCTTTATATCGTCGAATCTGGCGCTCCAGTTTGTCAAGCGCTAGATCTATCGACTGATACATATCCTCGCTACTCTCCTCACATTTGATCGAGACTCCCTTGTAGGTCAGGTGAAGTTTCGCTATGTGACGGAACTTTTCGATCCCCAAAGTGACCTGCGCATCAAAATCGTCGCGGATATGTTTGCGAATCACACGACGGATCTTTTCGTCAGCATAATCTCTCAGAACATCTGAAGGTTCCATATGACGGAAGCTGATATCGATCTGCATCGCTACTCCTTTATCTTGTGGTTTGCCCTCGCGGGCTGTTGATCGTCACGGCCTGACGCCGCAGTAAATAAACTACTCTGTTTCAAACTTTTTGCAACGCATTTAAGCATCCCTAAACCAATCATTACCCGATTCTGCACATCCTGTCACTTCTTTTTAACGTTTTGCTCCTCCTTCGCCCTCACATGCGCCTTCCCGTCACACGTTCCTGGAAATGTCCACTTTTTGTCAGGGGGAATGCCCCCTACGCCGCTATTGCTCCGCAATACGCGCCTACCCCCTTGCGGGGACACCCCGCAACGCCCCGCGCTTGCGCATTCACATAAGCGCATGTACAGACGTTCCGAGTAGCATCACCATTGCGTTGATTGGCCCTACTCCGGCATAATTTCAGGTAACACCTTCCCCTTCGAAAACTCAATCGTACGCGTCGGAAACGCAAAGCTTGTTCCGGCCTGCTCCACAATTCGCATAACCACAAGCATAAAATCTTGTTTGTCCTGAAGATGCTGGACATAGCCCTTGTCGATTGAATACACCACCACCCTTATATTGATGCTCGAATCCCCAAAACTATCCAAATGAATATAATAACTCGGCCCATACGTCTCCGGATGCGTCTTCACATGTTCACGCAAATTCGACACAATCGTTTCGATCTGCTCCGCTGTCGTCGAGTATAAGACGCCAAAACTGCAATCCATCTTGCGCCATTTCCGCATCTGCCAGTTGTTGATGTTCGCACTCGAAAGCACCGAGTTCGGAATGTAGACCACCGTATTGTCAAAGGTGCGAATGAGCGTCACGCGAAGGCGGATTTCCTCAATCTCACCTTCCACATTGTTTATCGTGACCCAGTCTCCAATCTCAAATGGACGGTCAAAAAAGACGACCAGCGCGCCAAAAAAATTCGCAAGCGTATCTTTCGACGCGAGCGCAAGCGCACCGACACCAATACCAAGACTTGCTATCGCAGGCGTCACATCGACACCAAGCGTCTCAATGATGACAAGTATGCCTATACATACAATCAAAAATTTGAGTGTGCTGCCCGCAATCGGAACGATCATGTCATCGAGTTTTGTTTCCGTCGCCTTCGCTTTCTCTATAAAATATGTTGTAAATGATGCCGTTAGGCGCAATGCAAACCAAAAAACACACCAAAGACTACAGGCACGCAAAAGCGTCGTGATGATCCCGATAAATGTCGTCCATCCCTCAGGAACATCGATAAAGACAAAACCAAGTGCACAGCCTACAGTGATAAAAAACCAATGTAGGGGACGCACAAGTGAATCAAACATTATCCGCACAACTTCTGCACGATGCGATTCCGGCTTCTTCGCATGCCGCTTCTGGATCTTTGAAAAAATATACTGCGTCACTTTGTCCGCAATGAGCGCAACAATGAGACAGATAAGAATGATAAATATGTCACTCAGCTTCAAACTACCAATGTGCCAGGATAGGATTTTGTCAAAAAATTCACCCATAATTTTTCCTTTTCATTCCGTACGGACGGAGCTCAGAGTCAGAGTAGGGGCGGGTCTCAAACCCGCCCAGGGTACAAACATCAGAGTACGGGCGGGGCTCAGACCCGCCCATGGTACGAACATCAGAGTACGGGCGGAGCTCAGACCCGCCCATGGTACAAACATCAGAGTACGGGCGGGGCTCAGACCCGCCCATGGTACGAACATCAGAGTACGGGCGGGGCTCAGACCCCCCATGGTACGAACATCAGAGTACTTTTTCTTTCCCTTCGCCCTGCTTTCTAGCCCCTCCTCTTTGCCTTGGCGCCATTCCTTCTTTCCCTTCGCCCTGCTTTCTAGCCCTTTTCCTATTTGCTAATCCACATTCCCTAGCCAGGCATCCAAAAGCGGTTCTTGAATCGCAAAGAGACGGCGCATCGTTTTCTCAACCGAATACGTCAAAGGCACATTGCGGACATTCTTCGTCCGATAAATACACACATACAAAACCTTCTTTCCAACTCGAAACGTCGGATGTTGGTCAGGATCCAAACACACCTTCAGCTTATCAGCATAAGCCTGTTTTTCCGCCTCATTCATCTTTTGCGTCTGCAAAATGAGCGTGCTTACAGCGTGTTTCAACGAAGCTTCATGCTCCGTGATGTATTTTTCCAGTTCTCCATTAAGTAAAGCGCATACAGTCGGTTCCCGCGTAAACATTGCCGTATAATACGGTTCATTCGTCGTCGGCTCACGAGGGTGTTCGCCCTTTGGATCAAGCTTGCGATGCTGTTCTATCGCTGTCGTTACGCGTTCCTGCTTGTCACGATGGCGATTCTGCTCATCAATCTGTGATTCATACTTCGAAGCAAGCGCATAAATCTGTGCCGTCGTCGTACACAAAACATTCATGGGCGCATCACCTTGCGCCGTTACTTCCATTTCTGGTGTCGCTGTCAGCGTCTCCAAAATTTGCCCGTGCGCAGTCAGCGGTAAAAAAAGGAAAAATAAAAAATAAAAAATCCTCTGAAACATTGGACTTGCCTGTCTCTCTCTTACTCAAACACTTCGTGCGTTCCTCAAACGCATCTATTATCTATCACAAACACCCATGAACGTTGAAACTATTCTGTGTTTATCCTAGAAAGGGGTATGGCGCGGTCTTGCGCCCTACTTTTTGTGGAGTTTATCTTTATGTCTCATTCAACCAAATACATTTTTGTTACCGGTGGCGTTATTAGCTCTTTAGGAAAAGGCATCTCTGCTGCTGCAATCGGTGCTCTCCTCGAACTCCGAGGGTTGAGCGTCAATTTTGTTAAGCTAGATCCCTATATCAACGTCGATCCTGGTACCATGAATCCACTGCAACATGGCGAGGTCTACGTCACCGAAGATGGCGCTGAAACTGACATGGATCTCGGACACTATGAACGGTTCACCCACGCACAGACGCGTCAAGCAAACAATTGTACCGCCGGACGAATCTACCACAATGTTATTACAAAAGAACGACATGGCGACTACCTTGGCGGGACTGTTCAGGTCATTCCGCATATTACTGACGAAATTCAGTCCTTCTTCGTCAAAGGTACGCAAAATTGCGACATCGCAATCATCGAAGTCGGTGGAACCGTCGGCGATATCGAATCACTCCCATTCCTTGAAGCCATTCGTCAGTTCAAAGCAAAACATTCTCGCGACGACGTCATCAACATTCACGTCACGCTCGTACCTTACATTAAAACTGCTGACGAAATGAAAACAAAGCCATCACAACATTCCGTCGCCGCTCTGCGCGAAATCGGTATCCAACCTGATATCCTCCTCTGCCGCGGAGAACGCGATCTACCCAACGACATCCGAAAAAAACTCGCGCTCTTCTGCAATGTTCGTGAAGACTGCATCTTCGGCGCAAAAGATATGCCTAGCATTTACATGATGCCTACTTATTTCCACGAACAGGGACTCGATGAACGTATTACCGAACTTCTCAAAATTTGGTCGCGTGAACCTGATACAACTCAATGGGAACACATCTGCGATATCATTAAAAATCCAAAAAATGAAGTCGATATCGCACTCGTCGGGAAATACGTTAAACTCAAAGAATCCTATAAAAGTCTTATCGAAGCCCTCAACCACGGCGGTTATGCAAACGATGCACGCGTTAAACTACATTATATCGATAGCGAAGAACTCGAAAGCCTCTCTGACGATGAATTAGCCGATACACTCAAACCCATGAATGGCATCCTCGTGCCTGGCGGTTTCGGCGTCCGCGGTACCGAAGGTAAAATCCGAGCCATTCAATTCGCCCGTGAACATAAAATCCCACTTTTCGGAATCTGCCTCGGCATGCAAATGGCCCTCGTCGAATACGCTAGACACGTCTGCGGATGGAATGACGCCAATTCTTCCGAGTTTGTACCCGACTCACTTCACCCCGTCATTCATCTCCTCGATGCTCAGAAAAATATCGAAAATAAAGGCGGAACAATGCGACTCGGCGCTTACCTCTGTAAACTCAGTGATAATACACATGTCCGAGAAATCTACGGAAAACGTGAAATCTCTGAACGACATCGACATCGTTACGAAGTCAATAACGACCTCAGACCCGCTCTCGAAGCCGCTGGTATCACATTCTCGGGAACAAGTGCAGACGGATCACTCGTCGAAATCTTCGAACTCAACGATCACCCTTGGTTTATTTGCACACAATTCCACCCCGAGTACCAATCTAAGCCAACGGCTGCACATCCCCTCTTCGCAAGTTTCATCGCCGCCGCCATTCATCAAAAATGATCCGCGGTAAGGTTTTGGATATTTTTTGTAGGGCCGTTCCATGGAACGGCCCTTTCATTGTAAACGAACAAATTTTATATTTTTTGTAGGCCGTTCCATGGAACGGACATTTCATTGTAAACGGACAAATTTTATATTTTTTGTAGGGCCGTTCCATGGAACGGACATTTCATTATACATGAAACGGCCATTTTTTTAATTAATAAATCACATCATCCGCTTCGCTTGGAACAATAATCGCAACACGCTGATGATCAAAAACAAGCTTTGTAATAGGATCATAGACTTCAATCGTTGCATAATAACTACGTGCCTTCTCCGAACGAATGACACAATTATTATTCTTTGCAACAACATTGAATTTTAAAGTCGCTGTCGGGCTATCAGGCGTCGCTGCACCAACAGCAAAATTCCTAAAGGCATTATCATATTCGACATCACCATAGCTGAATTTCTCAGGATGTACAGACATGACACACGTCTTCTCCGGCTCCTGCGTCGGCGGTTCGTACGATACTGCTTCAATGCGTTGTATAAAGCAACTTGTATCGACATTCGCGCTTCCCTGCTCCTCTGCGGGTATCGGCTCACCCAATACACGCGTCGATACGGTATAAGTCGAATACTTCACAAGTGCTTCTACACCAATTCGCGCCTGCTCGACGATCTGCTGATTTCCATTCAGCTGCGAATAAATATCTGATCTAAATTTATTTGGCTCAAACGCAACTGGACAATAACCATCTGCATCCGGTTCCTCACCATATTTGCTAAGATCGGCTTTATTATTATCATTAATTTCACTCATCGTACAACATTTGTTCGGCGCACAAAGCCAGGTCGTCTCAGATGTCATAAATGCACACACAGGAACGCGTGCATTCGTGCCATTGGCAAGATCTTTGGCCGTCGCAATAACATCACTCGCAACCGATGAGCCATACTTCGTACTATATAATGACATCACGCGAATACCATCCGCTTTCAATTTTTTAATCGCGCTTTCTTTGCTATGACCATTGGTCGTCTTGCCCTCGGCATTTGTAATATTAATTATGATCGGCAACGCACCAACACGGAATGAAACATCGTCAGCTGCTCTCTCAAGTGCTTCATAAATCGCTTCGGGAGGATCTGTCGTCTGATTCTTTGATTCAACCTTCAACAAAGCTGTTTCGATAAGTGAAATATTCTCAGTGATATTTTGTAACAATTCCCAGATCGGCGTGGCATTGGTATCACCAAAAATGGATACGCCAAACTGCGAATCAGGAACGCTCTCACGAACGGAATCCACTACGACACTTACAAAAGTCTTGCGCAAACCATCAATCATCTCTGCCATCGAACCCGTATGGTCAAAATTTAATAATAAATCGGCTTTTGTAATCAATGGCTTAAAGGACAATGTATCTTCTATTTCTACACTGTCTTTCGTAGGAAGTTTAAAATAAAATTCTACGTAATCTTTCGCCTTACGATCAGGATTACAAATCAAATCCGCCGGACTCGTCACGCTCGAATCACCTTTCTCCATCAGCTCCTTTGCCAATACATATTCGACAAGGTCGTCCGATCCATCGTTGTCCGTATCCACAAAAAGACGAGACAATTTACCATCTAAATTCTCACATACAACTTCATCGCGATCCGCGACACCATCGTTATCACTATCGTAATCGATAAAGTCATAAAGACCATCACTATCTGTATCAAGCGGAATCTTGGACATACCGCGCTCTTCACGATCGGGAATCGTGTCACCATCACTATCCTGACTGTAGCGATTCGCAATGCCATCGCCATCCGCATCGCCCGTGCCCTCATACGCATCTTCGACCGTATCACCGTCGCTATCTTCGTCTTTATAATCTGGAATCGTATCTCCATCACAATCCAATGGATGCTCCAGCGTCCCAAATTCATCGGGAATCGTGTCTCCGTTACAATCCATCGCAGCTTTCCCATTCAGCGCAAGACCACGAATTTCAACGGTATCTATGACATCATCACCATCGTCATCATTCGTCGCAAAATCAGGAACATGATCGCCATCTGTATCATCACACGTCGTTGGTGCTTCTCCACCCTGCCCAAAATCCTTGCCATACTGGCAGTCCTGCGCATCAGGTATACCATTGCCATCACAATCATCTATTCTAAAACAATACTCACCAGCATCGTTTGCACCGACAAGCGGTTCCTTCGTCGTATCTCCGCCAGTCCACCCCTCAATACTGTCCGCAAGCGTATCGCCATCGCTGTCAGCATCCTGATAATCCGGCTTTCCATCCTCATCCGTATCTAAATAAGGATCGGGATTATCATCATGGTTCAAATCCACAAAATCAACTTCGCCATGCCATTCATTATAATATTCCCAATAATTCCCGATCGTATCCCCATCCTCATCCGGATAACGCTTCGGCTCGTCTTTCGGATCATCCTTTGGATCGTCTTTCGGATCATCCTTCGGATCGTCCTTCGGATCGTCCTTCGGGTCGTCTTTCGGATCACCGCCACTCTGCTGCGAATCCTTATCTTCCCCGTTGTTTTCATCAGAATCACCACCACATGCCGACAATCCCAATGCGGCAACCAGACTTACAATCACAAGACAACGTTTCAATATCATGGCGTTACTCCTCTATCTACACACTTTTCATACTCGCGGCTGGGGGGATGTCTCCCCCTACGCGGCTATAAACGATGTTTATACGCCGCTACCCCCTCTGCGGGGCGCTGCCCCGCAACACCCCGACAATCTACAACTTTTAGCATTATAACGAGTTCGTTCCGCTTCATAAAGACATATCTTGTTTTTTCGCTTCACAATGCTAGCGGTTCACCCCCTGAACATACAGGCCTGCCACAGGCACTTCTTAAAAATAAGCCTTTGTGCCATCATGACACATTGCCAAATGTTTCCCTCTGTTGAAGACTTAGACGACAGGACTTATGATGTCATCCATACACGCCACGAACGAAGGGACAACAAAATAGATTGCACTCTTGCGAAAGAGATCGAATACAATCACGTCAAGCAATGACTGTTGGCTTCTGCCCCCAAACCTAGTCAGATAATCTGGAACTGATCGTGATATATACAGTGAAAAATATTGCGTATGAATAACGAAAAACGTATCCTATCATGACGAAAATCGAATCGCTAATGCGATTCAAAGCGATACTGGCAATAAAAAATCAACGATCGGAGAACAGCACATTATGAATACATTAAATCCAGATCAAAATAACGGATACTATCGAAACGATTCAGCACGAGCCAAATGGTGGAATTATGGCGGCGGCATTTATCATGTCATTATCAAAACCAAATACAATACACATTATTTTGGACAGATCATTCATAATTCAAATACACATCAAAACAATATGATTTTTTCAAAAATGGGTAATTATGCAAATGAAATCATATCCAAAATATCAGAACATCAATACTATGCGCACGTTCCCGTGTGGTCTGTCATGCCAGATCACATTCACTTAATGGTAATTATCGATGGCAGTGTATTAAACGATAACATGTCTCCAAATAAAACTCTATCCAATTCATTCTTTCCCGTAATTCCAGTAAATAACTCCGATTTATCAAAGGATAATGAATCTTGTTCGGACGTTTCACAAAATGTCCGCTCTTCATCATATTCAGTTACACCCGCACATTGTACATCCAACGCACAACAAACATCAGAATATATGTCCTCCATTTCCCCCAAAAAAGGATCGTTGGCATTGGTCATTCGCCAATTCAAACAATCAGTAACAATTTTTGCAAAAAAACACAATATACCATTTGCATGGCAACCAAGGTTTTATGATATAATCATAACAAAACAATATGAATTCGATCGAACATGGCAATACATTGAAAACAACGTGGCCAAATGGAAAACAAAATTGTAACCATTTCATGGAACACCCATATTGTATTTCCACAAAACGAACATATTTCATTGTCCATAATTTTCATCCGTTTTTTGTAGGGCCGTTCCATGGAACGGCCATTTCATATTTCCATGGAACGGACATTTCATATTTTCATAAAACGGACATATCATATTTCCACAAAACGAACATATTTCATTGTCCATAATTTTCATCCGTTTTTTGTAGGGCCGTTCCATGGAACGGCCATTTCATATTTCCATGGAACGGACATTTCATATTTCCACAAAACGAACATATTTCATTGTCCAT
>JAFOHE010000054.1 GCA_017421975.1 Pseudomonadota bacterium | reverse complement strand
TAAACTCGGCATGCGCCGCACCGTCTTTAGAAGAAGCTGCAAACTCAATATTGCCAGCCGGTTCTAGGATCACTACACCATCAAATGACGATTTATTACCGCTCACAGTATAAGTAAGTTTCTTACCTGTAAGTGTGGCTCCAAAACCGTCTTTGAAATGCTCTGTTGGAGAATGTTTATAAGAAATCTTGAATTCACCCTCAACCTTTGACAGCCCCTCTTCGGAATACTCCAAACCGAACTTAGATTGTTTCTCAAGGACGATCTCATCGACGCCCTCAATGGCATCAAGGGTACAAGGATTAGTAACTTCAACGTCCGTATGACCATCAAGCGCATACTTCTCGCCCTTCTTGGCGACATTCACGCCAGCACTACCCTTAAAGATGATCGGTGTAGTGGTACGAAGTGCGGACGTCTCGCCTTTATACTCGGAGTTAACAATGAAGGATGATACTTCACTATCTTTAATATTGAGCGAAATGGAAGCTTTGTCTTGGAGAGTGACCTTAGTTTTGCCTTCATGAGCAACCAGATCAATATCACCTTCGAGCGTAGCATCAGCATTTGCATTAATAATTGCGAGCGTATTGAGATCAATTTTGACATTTTTACAACTGGCCTCAAAATTAATCTCGTTTTGTTTGATATACTGACTTGTATTTGGAACTTTAATCTTAGCCGCAGCATCAAGATCCATATCAGTGATGGTATTGGCAGCGACATCAAGGTTCAAGCCGGACTCACGTTTTCCCTTAAGTGTAATAAGCGTGCCATCCTCACCTCTGTAGAGCTCATAGTTCTCGATTAATTTGGCCATAATTCTGCCAGTAAATTCGCCCTTTTCGAAGTCGAACTGAGCGATTTTGGCCGTCACGTAGGCTCTTGCGTTACCATCTTTGCCTTTTTTAAGCTCAAGATCGACTTCGCCCGTCAGATTACCTGTAGCCGTTGTGGGTTTTGAATCGACAAAATCGACCGTCAGTTCGTTCTTGGCCTCATAACGTTTGCTTGGCAAAGTCAACGTCGCACAACCACCGCTCACCGAAACATCGCTTTCGAGAACAGCGAAAACGGTACCGTTAAACGCGCCAGTATTGAGATCATACGTTCCTTTCTGGATCGTTCCTGAGAAAGCCAACGGACCGGCTGATTTACCTTTAGCACTACTTTTTGCACCGCCTTCCTGTGCATCACCGTATTTGTAATTACCGGAGAACTCAAGCGGTTTAAGTTCGTTATCGACGATTTCGACTTTAGCTGTTGCACCTGCGAGGACTTTAAGCTTGCTCTGGGGATCAGGAATCGGGAAATCGTTGGTGAGATTGATATTGCACGTCGCCGAAAGCGTTTCTGCACCGAACTTCATATTGAGCTTAGAAGTTGCGATTTCGGTCTGGTCTTTTTGGAGAACTTTTACATTACCGCTGGCAACGAGTTCACCGGCTTCATAATTGAAGGAAAGCCCCGGTTCTTCGCTCTTGAGATTGGGATGATCGACCTTGACCACGCCATCCAGTTTATTGAGAATGGCCTCGGTTGCCGTATCGAACTCGGCATGACACGAAGTGAGTGTCGCGCAACCCACGGCAAACGGCTGAGACAAACTCACCGCGCCCTTAACAGCACCTTTAGCATCAATATCAATCGAATCGAGGTTAATGCCGAGTGTTTTCTTAGCAATGTTCATATTGACATTGCCTGTGATATTGGCTTTTTCGAAGGCGCCATCTACGATTCCGAGCGTACCGCTAAGGCTTCCACCGAAGACAGCCCCGCCGGTTTTTTTGCCCTGTGCTGCACCGCCGCCTTCACCGCCCTTAGCGCCAGCTTTTTTTCCAGGGATACTGAAATTGTCGGCCTTAACTTCGAGCGTCGCTGCCTGAAGTTTGTTCTGATCGAACTCGACATCACCGGAAGCCTGCACGGCATCCCAAAGGTTCACATCGACGTGTGCCTTTGCCGCGAACTTGTTGGCAGTCGAATACTTGGCCTCACTAATCGTGAGTGCAACAGTCGCCTGCGTTTTAGGAATCGTGTACGGTTTGAGCGCACAGTTGGTCATGGACGCTTCGAAATCTTCGCCTGTATGCTTGACGCCGAAGGTAATCGTACTTGACGGATCTGCGAGGAAACCCAGTCCTTTTGCTGTCAGTTCACCGCTGACGGAATCAAACTGTCCTTCAGTCACATTAAGTTTGACCGTTCCGCTCAGAACGAGGTTCGTCCCGGTGGCAGCCGCGCCTTGACCAGCAGCCGCAGCACCGCCGGAAGCAGGTCTAGCAGGCATTTTTCCCCCGAGCGCCGCACCGATTTTACCGCCGACTTTGCCTTTAGCACTGAGCGTTCCTTCAACAGACGTATTGCCGTCATTCAAGCCGACTTTGCCGGTTGCACCGACGGTTACAGATTTGAAGAGCGTCGCATCGGTTGCGAAAGAGCCTTTAAGGCTCGTCGTTTTACCTTCATTTGCGAATTTGAATCCGACATTGAGGCCGTCCAACCCGGGAATTTCGAGCGTCGATTCAAAAGAGCCGCTCGGCACAAAAGCGCCTTTCTGCTTCTTGAGATCGAACATCACCTTGACTTCCTTGAGGTATTTCGCACTCAGTACGGCGTCGAGCTTGACTTCGGTCAGTTCAGCATTCGCGATGCTCGCTTTGCCCTGAATTGATTTGAGGAACGGAATATTCCAATCATTGCATTCGATGGAATGGGTGCCGTCTTCACTGCTCAATTTGACTCTCGTCTTGAGCCCGAGGAAGCTGATTTCGTACTCGGAATCACCGGCTGCGGGCGCTGTGCCGAGAGCTGCACCGCCCTGTCCTTGTTTTGCGGCGACCGCTGCGGATTTATGGAGCGATTTCCGGTTTGTCTTCTCCGCTTCAGCACGCTGTCTTTCTGCGATCTGGCGCGCATTTTCCTGGACTGTCGTATGGAGACGTCGCACACGCGAAGCTCCCAAGACACCGGTCAACTGTTTCATCACGCGCGCATACACATAGGGTCGCTCTGAATAAAGCGCTGCAAGATCCTGAGCAATGTTCGCGGAATGCTTGAGCGATTCAAGCAACGATCGGTTCGAATCCTCTTTCGAAGCCTGGAACGAACGTTGATTGCGTTCAAACTTGTCAGATACACTCTGCTGTTCGAGTTCAAATCCTGACATGGCCTTTTCTCCTTCTCATGGAGTTGATGAATGGCGGTCTTTTTTCCGCCGAAAAATTCCATCATATATATGAACCATATTCAGAAAAACTTCAACTTTTCAAAAAGTAAAAAAGCTTTTTATTGGGTGCATTTTCAGCATTTCACAATGCCCACTTTGCCTTTCTTGGGAAACACGGCTCTATATTCTCTCTCTGCAAACGCAGCGCAGTTTTTCAAAAATAATTTATTAAATTTCAAATACTTGCATCATCGCTTCATTTCAAAAAGCACACGTTTCTGGTCCCTTTTTCTCAAACTTTCTGGCAATCCATTCCTAGCATGAAAGGATGATTTATGGATGAAAGGATGATTCATCCCAAGCGGAAATCCAAGCGCACTCCGCATCAGAAAAGCCTTTTGCAGGATTTACCCTATTCATTGAGGTAATCCATTGTGTCAGCGTCTTATATATAGCGGCGCGTATTGTGCCTCAAGGCACAATAGCGACGCTGCGTGCAGCGTATCGGCAACGCCGATAGCTGCCGCAAAAAAATACACAGCTTAGGATTATCCATGTATAGGCTACTGAACACTCAATAAAAGCGGCTTCTTCAAATCCTTATGCTCTGACAGAAGCATTGACTTCGATTTACCCGTACCCTTGCCATTCGACTGCGTTCGAATCTCGATCTGAATTTTGGACGGATCAGAGTAGACATGGATGGTACAAGGCGTCGTTTTACAGGTCAACATGCCATCAATATAAATTCCGGCATCAAGTGGTGTTCCGATGATATCGTATCGGCGCAAGCGTTTTGGATTGATGAGTGTACTCTCGACGGCCCCTGTCAGTGCAGAACTCGCCATTTTTTTAGCCAAATCGACGACAGCGGCACGTCGGACACCTGGAATAGCTTCTTCTTTGCTTCCTGCAGCCGCGAGTGCACCTTTATTTTCTGTCTTATGTGAATCAAACCAATGACTGTTCTCTTCCAAATCCGAATAGAGGAAAAACATCACGGCAGCGAGACAACACAAACTGAAAATCGAAATCACGACGCAAAAAACGATGACACGCGAGCGCGAATTTTTTTTAGGTTGAATGGCTGGTTGTCTTGGAAGCGACTTATGCGATCGATGTTCGCCCATACCGGTTCGAACGATATGATGATCGCCCGAATGATAGTCCTCCCGAGAGCGTTCGTTCCTCGCTTCAGCAGCGTCTTGTTCAAGCTTTTGGCGCATCATAGGAGAATCACCGGAAAAGCCAGAGCCGAGCCGATCTATCGAATTCGTGATACTTCCGAAGCTCAGTTCTTCCCCCTGACTATCGTCAGCAACATTCGGCTTATTCTTTTGTTCTTGATTGCCGCTCCCCACATCTTGTTTTGTTTTTGCAAGAAAAGGCATATCTGTTTCAATGCCATTTCTTTTTTGCGAGAGTTCTCGCTCGCCTTCATCGGCCTTCAGCGGAGGAATCGTAGCATTTCGCAGACTAGACTTTCGCTCAAGCTCGCTCAGGGTGATCGTATGAGGAGAATCCTTATGCGAGACCTGCCCTGTTCCATTCTGGTAAAAATCCGCACGTCCATCGAACTTGACGTTGAGACTGTCAAAATTATCCTGTGCGTTCAGTTTCGAAAGGGTATCAAAGATGCTTCCGCCCGACGTGTCTTCAAAGATACTTGGAAAAGCGCGTTCACGACGCACGTAATCGGAGCTTTCAGCGCGCATTTTGCGCATCTGGCGCTCCGTTTTCATGACATCGATGGCATTCTTCAAATCTTCATAGAAGACAAGCGTGTCCTGAGATCGATCCGCGACATTTTTCTCGACGGCACGTCGAATGATAGGCCCAATTTCGGTCGATGCAATTTCGGCAGGGATTGGCACGTCAGAATAAAGCTGTTGGCGCAAAACTTCACGCGGATCTTCATGATCGAAGACGATGCGTCCCGTCCAAAGCTCGATCAGAATCAAACCGACGGCATAAATGTCTGTCCAAGGCCCGATATTATCCCGTCGAATCTGTTCCGGCGCCATATATTGCGGCGTACCGACGAGGGGACGATCCTTAGCATTATCACTATGCATGTGCGTGAGTAGGCTCGCGACACCGAAATCGATAAGTTTAACGACATCAGAACGTGCACCTGAACGCGTCAGCATAATATTTTCGGGTTTCAGGTCACAGTGGACAATGCCGAGTTTGTGCGTTTCAACAAGCGCATCAAGAACTTGCAATCCAACGTTACCGAGACGATCAAAATCGAAATTTCCCTCAGTCGAAAGAATATAACCGAGCTCACGTCCATCGACGAATTCCATGACGAGACATGGAATTCCGCCTTTGATGACATCAAAATCATAGAGACGCGCCACATTGGGGTGTTCCAACCGCTTAACTGCATCAATTTCGGATTCAAAATTCTGCAATGTACCCTGCGCAGAACGCATGATTTTGACGGCAACAGTACGATCGAGCTTCATATCCCGTGCCTTATAGACACTGCCAAAAGCCCCTGTTCCGATCAGCCCCGAAATTTCGTACTTGCTAAGAAATATGTCACCTGGCTTAAACTGCACGTTATACCTTTTTTGCAAAAATGCCCCAGACAAGCACAAAAATAAACTTGCACTTTATTACGCCAATGACTTTTGTTTTTCAACTTTTTTGGAAAGCGGACATGCATCCGCCTTCCATCAATTTGCTTCATGCTCCACTTTGAGCCTGAGCCCACTGCGATCATCCACCACTTCGACGACCGCTTTTCCACCGCGCTCAAGTCCTTCAAACAAAATGGCATCCGAAAGCCTGAAAGCGATTTCTTTTTGAACGAGTCTCGAGAGCGGACGCGCGCCCATAAATTCGTCATAGCCTTTGTCTGC
>JAFOHE010000053.1 GCA_017421975.1 Pseudomonadota bacterium | reverse complement strand
TTGTAAGGCCGTTCCATGGAACGGCCACAAACTACCTCAATCGAATGACAACGAAAAAATAATAATATATACAATAATGAGGATAATCGCTGCCACCATCGCGATGCGATTGAGTCTTTTCTGTTGCGCCTTCTTGAGTGCATGCGCCGCGTCATTCTCCGAATTTGGCGAAACTTCTGGCAAAATGAGCGCCGATTTATGCTGTGGTTCTGGCGTCTCAGCTGCCACTTCTTCTGGCTCAAGACATGCCGTGATCAAAGACTGATGAAGCGCTGGCAATGACCCTGAACGCGTCACCTGGTCTTTGGAAAGCTGCTCCATGATTTCCTTGGACGAAACGCGGATAGTCTGCTCAGAAACATCATCATCCTCTGATTCCGACTGCGATTCTGCCTGCTTCTTATGCCCCACAACGCTGTTCGGATCTTTGGGGATGTCTGAAGCACGCATCAACGAAAGCTCCGGTGGGGGCGTCTCAATAAGCCCATGAAGCCACGAAAGCCATGAAGCCTCATCGCACACCCATCCTGCTTCACGCGCACACACTTCGAGCGCTTCCCGAAAAGCCTCCGCTGTCTCATAGCGTTCCTTTTTATCGAGATCGAGCGCCTTCGCCAAAATGCCTTCCAAAGCCTTGGGATACGCTGGTTCATAATCACTCGGCTGGACATACTGCGCAATCCGCGCCGCCATCAGCATATCAGAAACGGCATCCTGACCATAGAAACTATAGCCAACCGTCAATTCATACAAAACAACGGCTAGGCTGAAAATATCACTTCTTCGGTCAACCTTGTCGCCCCATGCCTGTTCGGGACTCATGTACCCAAACTTGCCCTTGATCGTTTCGGGCGGCGTAATGTCAGGCATCTGACACGTCTTGGCAATGCCAAAATCCCCAATCTTAATGCTGCCGTTCCAGCCCAAAAGAATGTTCTCCGGACTTATATCGCGGTGTACCAACATGAGCGGCTGACCGTGTTCGTCGCACAGCTCGTGCGCATAATGAAGCCCTTTCGCAGCCTCTCCAATCACATAGACGGCAACGTTATATGGGATCTTCACACCCTTCTCACGCGCCAAAAGCATGACATGAAGCAAATCGGGCGCGTTCATATACTCCATCGTCAAATAGGCGCGATCATCCGAATAGCACAGGTCAAAAATTTCCATGATGTTGGGATGACGCATCCTGACCGAGAGCCGCGCTTCGCGAATAATGGAATCGATAAATTCGCTATCCTCCGTCAACGCCGATTTGATGCACTTGCAGACGAGGTACTTGTCGCTGCCACGCAGGGACATCCCCTTCGCGAGATAAATCTCTGCAATGCCCCCTTCAGCTATTTTTCGAATCAGAGTATAAGCGCCCAGTTTCATGACATTTCCCTACACACATAAACCTACACCATTTTCCCTTATCCCTCAAACGCACGCTTTTGTCTATGTTTTATGTGCATGAAAATCAATTGGCGGGGGAAGTCTCCCCCTACGCGGCTATTTTCCGAAAACAGAGACGTGTCACAACACATCTCTGTTTTCGAAAAATACGCCACTCCCCCCTCTGCGGGGGATTCCCCCCCGCAACGCCCCAAACGCATATTTATGCATAAATAACAATATCATTACTTAATATTTAACTTTTATATATTTTGTATGGCCGTTCCACGGAACGGCCTTTCCTTTTTGCTTAATCTTCTTCATAATTGCTATACCTTGTATGAACGTTCCACGGAACGGCCTTGATTTTAGAGCATCCCCAATCCCCTAGCGGCTTATTCCAGTTTGAAGAAGAATTTGCTGCAAAGGGCAGTGACATATTTGAAACCATAAAACATAACCTGACTTCGGAAGTACTCTGCACAGACAGCACCCATATCCCTGTTGGTGGTGCCAAAAAGTATATTCGCGACCACTGCTATCCTACATAAATGCGGCTTTATAGTTGGTTTGGAACCTATTTCTTGCTCTAGGTAATTCGCGACAACCGCCTTTTGCAAGGAAATCCCAAGCCATAGCGTATGACATATTTCATACATTCGCGAAATTTTCCGAAACATGAAGCAGACTAGTTAAACCAAAAATACGTGCAGGGTGACTGACGAGGCAAGACAAGCCTTCATTCGATTCATATCCAAAACCGTTCATACAATGCATGAAATCTTAAATAAGATACGTATTAATCTGTTCTCAAACGAAACTCTCGACGATTATCTCATACCAAAGATGACTAAACTCATTGTAAATCCTGAGCTTGTGCTGTTCTAAAAAGTTGTGGGACAGCAATGCCTTGACGCATTTTAAACCATGCGATAGATTATAAATGTGGCTTGGTGTGTCGAATGATGTATGACACATTGAACTGTCTAGCAATAACCTAGGGTACTGAAAAAGACTTAATCCTTCGCCTATTTTCTCTTGACGCAAATGAAAGCATGGTTGAAAAATCCTAAATCACTCGTTCTTGGCAGCTTGATTTGATCTTCACGCACCTTAGATATAAACGCATGATCAGAGCATAACTGGAGTATTCTGTATGTTTAGCAGCAACAAAACCGAAACTTACGATAACAAATATAAGCAGGGATATCGCCATACCTTTGATCCGAACGCTGAGTCTACCATCAATGCAATGCAACAGCAAGGAGCACAACAAAAGCAAGTCGAACAGTCATTTATGCGTGCAGAGTTGCAAGAAGAATTTGAGAGGGATCGCGACTACATTCTAGAGAGCCTCAAACAAAACCTGAGTAACCGCGACATACTTGCTGCCAAAGAAATAATCGACAGATTCCGTCCCGTCGCATCTCGTGACAACCTCTTTGCCATGCTTGCCCAGGAAACAGACAGGAATTATGAGATCTATCAAAACGTCGAAGCCAAAAAAGCACTCTACAGCTCCAAACCAGCCGATGCCCACTGGGAAAAACTCGAAATATGCAATCTGATCCTTGCCAGTGATCCAAACAATAAAACATTTATCCAAAACAAAATTACCGAACTTGACGCCATCTATCAAACCACCGCCGAAAACGCATTTGAGGAACGTCTATCTATCTGCAATCAGATCTTACATCTTGATCCGAATCACTCCAAATATCGCAAAGAACAACGCAAGATAGAAAAGAAATACAGCAAATTCCGTCAGTCACAGACCAAAGCGCGTCTCAAAGCCTTGACGGCAGCCCGCAAATCAGCTGCAAACCTGGTTCAATCCCCACGCTACCAAGACGACAAAATTGGCAATGAGGTTCGCCGCCATCACCCACTTCATGGGCTCTACAGCTCAACGAACAACCCCTTCGATGTTCCCATCCAGGAAGGCAAAATCCAACTCAAAATCCATACGCATGGCATCAGCATCACCCCATCATTCGTGCGCTCATTCGACCTTAATTATCAAAACATCGAAAGCATAACCTGCAATCTTACCCCATCCACAAGTTGCAGCTGTGCGCTCGCCGGTGCAACGACCGGTGCCTTGTTTGGTGGCATCATCGGTGCCATTGGTGGTGCCATTGGTGGTGCACTCTTAGGTAGTTCCTCTGTTCCAGTACTCGAAATCGTTTTCAGAGACAAAACCAATCGTCTCAAGAAGCTTGAAATTGTCACAAAATCGCAGGAAGTTGCCAAAACCTTTATCGCCGCATACCAAAAAGAAATCGAGATCACCAAACGCACAAACAGAAAACCCGGTAACTCACTTGCACGCAAATTCGCGATATTCCTTATCTGTATCCTCGCACTCGGCCTTCTTGCCATTGCCCTTCCCATCGCCCACAGTTCAGGAATCATCAAACTACCCGCCATTTTCACAGAAGCCAGTGCCATCGTCCAGGAAACAGACGCTGCCCAACCCACTCCTGCTGACCAACAACCATTACCTGAACCAGCCACATCAGACACATGGACGACAATCAGTGATACCCAATGCAGCCTGTCCTCATCTTCAGGCGCATTAACGGTGACACAGCTTAAAAACAGCGCCCAACTCGAACTTCGTTCTGCCGACATCCCAAAAGGCCTAAGCGAAGTCACCCTCATTTTTGATCGCAACACACCTACAATCGTCAAATGCTCAACACCTGATAACGGTGCCCTACAACTGACAGCCGATCACAAATTGCTTAAAAATATGCGTAAAGCCACGAGCCTCAAAGTCATCGTTCCAATATCGGATCAAAATGATAAAACGCTGAAATTTACCCTCATGGGGTTCTCCAAGTCATGCGCGTGGACACAATAATCCTATATTTCACATACTTACCTTTTATAAGTATGCTTTCCGGTCTGGCAATGGGGCTCCTTGTGAAACTCCGGTTAGATTTACAACCAACCTACATGTAGGTCTATCCAAAAGCCCCCTTTAAGAATAATGCCTTCTTTCAGGCGTCCGTTACGATTTTTTCTTAATGTTCATATTATTTTTTGGCCTTTTTATCCACTTTTATATGAACAGCGCAGTCTCCCCCAAGACTACCAATTAGCGACTGTCCAAATGCATGAACAATCTATCGTTATGAATGTCGTCTTTTTTTTCCGTTTCCAATCAGACTTGCGCCGTAATCGCGTGTAAAATCGTATCCCAGAATATTTTTTTTATCCAAGGGACACTCAAGTTCGTCCTCAAAACAAAGCGCATTCGGCTGATTAAAAAGCTCAGGCTGACTACAGATCCAAGCGGTTGCACTTCGAGAAAGATTTGTCAGTCGCATTTCATATTTAATGAGCTTAGAAAAGGCATCTTTTCCCCAACATTTGTTTAACAGCTCTCGGATGTGTTCATCCTCAATCATGCGGTAAAGATAACGACCAGCGGGATTGACCTGCGCTTCCGCGTAATCGGAACATCCCAATCGTTCCCCCTCAGTTTCAAAGGCGTCTGTCAGATGGATAAGCGCACGAAGAAGCTCTCCCCCCACTGTTTCAGCATTTCCATAAAAAGGCACATATTTGTCAATAAACGCTTTTACATTGATTTCGTTTGCCGTAGGCATTTTAGACTCCATGATTCAGTACCCACGCATCAGCCCTATCGCTAATGCTCAAGGATCAACTTTATTTCTATCACAAATGGAAAGCATATTGGAATCTGAAAAACGCATTTTTAGTATATGGCGAAACAAATGACATGCCTATCATTCGACGCGCAGCGTTCCGCCCTCTACATCAAAAATGTGTCTACGAGCGAAAAATCCATTAAGATATATATTCGTGTTTGGACGCGCAGCGTTCGCACAATTTTCCCATCGAGGCAATGCCTTCGAGGGGGTAGATGCGTATTTTCGTTGTGGCACAGCGTACACATATCGTGCGTCTCTATGCCACAACGAAAATAGCAGCGTAGGAGGAGACTTCCCCCCAAAAAGAGCAAAACCAATCATACATACCACAGGAGTTTTTATGCGTGTAAAAGGCATTATCACCATTATCGTTGTCATTCTTATTTTTCTGTGCATCATGGTTTCATCGTCTTGGTACACAGTTGATGAAGGCGAACGCGGCATTCTTTTGACAAATGGTCGTGTCACGGATGTCGTTTCGTCAGGTCTACATTTCAAAACGCCATTTTTCCAAAGCGTTGCCAAGATGTCAACACGAACCATAACTGTACCCGGCGAAATGCTTTCGATGTATTCGTATGACCAGCAAACAGCAGAATTGCAAATATCCGTCACCTATCACATTGCCCCAGAACAAGTGAAAGATGTTTATACACGCTATGGCAAGGATGGTATTTATTACAATGCTATTCAGCCACGCGTCAATGAAGTCAGCAAAACAATTTTTGGACAATTTACAGCGTCACGCGCCATTCAGGAACGTGACAAACTCAATCAGGAAATGAATATTGCAATTAAACGCGAACTGGCCTCTGTTCCAGCAGTTATAGAGAATATTCAAATTGAAAACGTCGATTTTAGTAATACGTATGAATTGGCCGTTGAACAGGCAGCCAAAGCCAAAGCCGACGTTGAACGCGCAAAGAGTGAACTGGCACGCGTTGAGCAGGAAGCACAGCAAAAAGTAAAAAATGCAGAAGCGGAAGCAGCGGCGACGAAAGCACGTGCCGAGGCAGAGGCATACAGCACGAAAATCAAGGGTGAGGCAGAAGCAGAGGTTATTCGACAGCGCGGTCAGGCTCTGAAAGACAATCCAGCGATGATTGAGCTCATCAAAGCAGAGCGTTGGAATGGTGAACTTCCTGTAACGATGGTTCCTGGCGCAACGCTACCTTTTATGAAAATTGAATAATCCTATATAGAAATACAATTATTCTTATGAAAACGAACGAAAGACTTAAAGCATCCAATCTCCGAGTTACCAAAGCGCGCATAAGAATCCTCGATATTTTGGAAGCGAGAGGTATGCCCATGGCACATACTGAAATTTTGAATCTCGCCCAGGACATTGATCGCGTCACTTTATATCGCGTTCTCGATTCTCTCGTGGCTGCCAGTCTCGTTCATAAAGTACAGGGCACGGATGGCACATGGCGTTTTTGTGCGCACGAAGATGATGGACAAACGTGTCCAGGCGGCCATGCCCATTTTTTATGCGAAAAGTGCGGACAAATGTTTTGTCTGACAGATCAAAAAATACCCCATTTTGAACTTCCAAACGCATTTACAGTATCCCATAAACAAGTCCTTATTCTGGGGTTATGCGACGCCTGTCACCATACCTAAAACACCATCTGGGGGAATAGCCCCAAATGGTGTTGTGATATATAGATAGAATTATGGATGCGCTTTTTCCATTTCCATAGCGGCATCAGGTGCATCATCGACTTTTTCTGCGACTTCAATAATCACCTGATCTTTGGCATAATCTTTATATTTCCCTTCTAAGCCAATCACAACACATTTTCCATTGACGCATGTTTCAGAAAGCGTGATCTTACAAAATCGATCCTCAACATGAGCCACATGATCACCAGCATATTGCAAATTATCGGGAACACTTTGTTCCATGCCACTTTCTGGCGCACGCGCATGCGATGTGCATGTTACTTCATCGTCATCAGCATGTAAACAAGCATTACCGTGGGCACCACAATTAGTATTGCTATCAGCTTCACAGCTATCATTAAATAAATGATAACCTGGCTCACAGCCATCTAGAACACAACTTCCGCTCTGGCAAGCCATCTTTGCATGATCGATGCTTTTATTTGCGTCACAACTATTGGAGCATTGGCCACAATGATCCACACTATTGTTTGTATTTGCACAAAAATATTGATACAGGCCATTACTGCTATCTAAAAGAGTACTGCATTCGCTTGTTTCAGCCGAACATTTTTCGACACATTCACCTTCATTCAAATCACAAAAATGAGCTGTCGGATGAGAAGAGCAATTTCTATTTTTCAAACCACAATTATCATTATCATTTTTACGGCATGTCCTATTCTCCAGATCCAAATAATAGCCTTTTTTACACGAATCCAACACACAAACAGCAGCACTTTCATTGGCAATAGTACATGTTGCACTTTGCCATCCTTCATTATTCAAACAATTTTTGTTATACTCACCGCAGTTGTATTCATCTACAGATTTACATGTATAAGTTTTTGGATCAAGATAATAACCTAGGCTACATTTTGTAGCGATACACTGGCTCTCATACGAAGATTCACCTTGTCTGATAACACAGAATCCATCTAGCATACCATTATTGTTTTTAATACAATTTTCATCATTTACTTCACAGATGCAACTTTTTCCTTCTTTACCACAATTATAATTATCATTCATAATACATTCATAGATACACCCTGTATCATCTTCATAGACATCACTGACTGAAACTTCTTCCATAGCTTCATCAGACACAGCCACGGCATCTGCATTGGCGCTTTCAACATCAATAGCCTCAGCGCTATCCATGTGTTCATCGTCGTCCATTACTAACACATTTTCATCATACGCGACATTATTTGAAAGTGATCCCTCTACCATCTCTGGATTTTCATCGCGCAACGAACACTGTGCCGAACTCTTTCTTGTTGGTCTTAAGTAATAACCATTTGAACAACTCAAAGCGCTACAATAATACCCACCGTTCGAATGAACACACCTGACATCTTTGATGCCCATCAAGTTATAACAATTATTATTCTTTGCACCACAATTAAAAATATCATATTCAAAGCAATCTTTTTTAGTAGCATTGTAGTATTTATTTTGACTATTACAATACTCATCGTTTATTTCATAACAAGTTGCAATATTATTTTTTTCTTTTAAATAATATCCAGCGTCACATTTTACAGCACTACAACTAAAGACATTATTTTCAATTTTTATACACGCCACTTCTTCCGCATGCATATATTTAGCATCACATACATGAGAGCCACAATGTTCTTCATCGTAATCAAGACATTCTTTTACATTGCTATCATAATATTTATTTAATGCACTACAATAATCAGTATTTTTGGCACTACACGTTCGGATCCCGAATTCATCTGTATTTTCATAATACCCAGGTAAACACTGAATTGCCTGACATGCAAACCGCTTTGTCAAATCGACATCAAGCTTTTTAGACCGTTAGTCAACACATTCAACAGCGACTGAATGCATCTTTTCAGCAGTACAAACTGTTTCACTACCACCACAATGATTCACATTACCGAACAAAGGATCCTCTAACGTACACCCCACAATCATGCAGCATGACAGCAGACCTAAGCACATTGGCCATGAGAATCTCAGTTTTTGATTTTTCCGTTTCATCTTTGAATCTCCTCTGGTTTGCGTAGAATCCATCTTGGCATTCCACATGTTTGCTCAAATTTTGTTGGTTCAGATACGCCGATTCAGATACAACCATTATCTGAAACCGTCTCTTGAGATACGATATCTAAACGTATCTTTTTTAGCACACTCTATTCCTGTGACCAAAAAGAAAATAATCGAAACACACGCTATCTTTCATGAGGCATCAAAGATGAACATCAACACACAAGAAGCACTCGAAAAACTACGTCAAGGCTACCAATCCTTTTTAGCTCAATCAGCAACACCGGTATCGAATCAAGCGCACATTCAACAGCTTTACGAAAACGGCCAACACCCGTTTGCTACGGTCGTCACCTGTTCTGATTCCCGCGTTTCTCCAGAAATCCTTTTTTCCTGTCAACTTGGCGACATCTTTACCGTTCGTACAGCCGGTCATGTTCTTTCTGCCTTTGAACTCGCAAGTATCGAGTATGCCGTCGATCATCTCCATACCCCGCTCGTGCTTGTTTTGGGACATTCACATTGTGGTGCCGTCAAAAGTGCCGCTACCCCCCATGCCGATGCGCACCATTCCCATGCCATGCAGGCACTTGTGGATGAAATATCTCCTGCCATAGAAGCAGCCAAACGCCAATCGTCCGCGTCAGCTTCCTGGATGCGTCTTGCCGAGGATATTCATATTGAGCGCATGTTAAGAAAAGTCGCAGAATCAGAGGCATTTATGGAACGCGCATCGATACTCATGGCCGCCAAATACGACATCGAATCCGCAAACATATTATATTTAAAGTCCCTGTCACGTCGCGCGGATGGACAGCTTGAGATCCTAAAGACAACATGGGCGTAAAACCGAGCTGTTGTCAGTGCATCCCCTCAAAATTTTATCCCCAATACCGACATTTTGTTGTATGACGTTGGCGTTTTGCGTCCAACCGGACACAAACTACTTTCAAACACGATGTCGTTTGGCCGTCTTATGACGGTCTTCACGCAGGAGCTTATTTATGATATTTGATTCTTTATCGTCCCTGGGCCTCATTACGTGGGATATAGACCCCGTCATGCTCTCCCTGGGTCCTATTAAACTGCGATACTATGGCGTACTCTTTGCGCTAGCCCTCGCTGTTGGGTACATGATCATCCGTTGGCGATATAAAGAAGAAGGCGAAGACCCAGAGAAAGCCACCAATCTCACTTACGCCCTCATGGCTGCCATCGTGATTGGTTCTCGCCTAGCCCATTGTCTCTTTTATGAACCTGATCGTTATCTGGCAAACCCCATTGAAATCATCAAATTTTGGAATGGCGGTCTAGCCAGTCATGGTGCAGCGGCTGGCATGATCCTGACGTGTATTGCTTACGATAAATTCTTTAGAAAGACCCCGCTTCGCAACACCACCGACCGTCTTGCTTTCGGTATTCCTTTTGCCATGATTTGCGTACGACTCGGCAATTTTTTCAATTCCGAAATCGTCGGTGCCCCTTGCGATCCCAATTCTCCGCTTGCATTCGTATTTCCGCGTTATGACATGACACCACGTTATCCATCGCAGCTTTTTGAAGTTGGCATGGGCCTCGTCGCCGGCGTCATCATGTTTGGCATCTATTATTATTATAAAAAACAAAATCGCATTCACCCACTCGGCCTTCCCACCGGCGCCATTATTACCGCATACTTCACCATGCGCTTCTTTGTCGAATATTTCAAAGAATATCAGGAAGGCGAAGGCGTGACTGTATTACAAAATGGGCATGAGCTTTTGACGAACGGCCAGATGTACTCCATTCCGTTCATTATATTAGGCTTATTCATGGTCTTCATGAGTCTCGCCGGTCCCTGGAGAAAACAGACGATTTTTCAATATAATGGCAAATATCGCGTCACCCTTCCTGCGATTGCCCATGCATACGTCTCTGAAGAAGAAATTGCCAAAAATAAAGCTTCAGATGCTGAAAACACCAAGGATGCTGAAAACACCAAGGATGCTGAAAACACCAAGGATGCTGAAAACACTAAAGATGCTGAAAACACCAAGGATGCTGAAAACACCAAGGAT
>JAFOHE010000052.1 GCA_017421975.1 Pseudomonadota bacterium | reverse complement strand
GATGAAAAGGAGGAGCTATCTACGCAGAAATCTGCTTGCCTTTCTGACATGCCAGTTTGGTTTTGGCTGACATGGTTTGTTAATTATGTACGCGTCGTTTTGTGTGCAGTTTTTTAGGTGAATTTTTAAAAATATTTTTTAATAAAAAAAGATGATTTTCGACCTGAAAATGTAAAAAAATGAAAAAAATCGTCGAGAAACAAAGAAAGAAGCAACAAAAAGTAGATTAGAATGTTTTTTTTCTTTAGGCCGTTAAAAAAAATGAAAAAAAATACAGATTGGCATGTTTTTTTATTGCTGTCTGTGTGATAAAAAGCATTGACAAGTAAACGAAAATGGCTTAACTTCTCACGGATTTTTTGTCTCTGCAAATTTTGCAGGGAACTGACAGGAAACGAAGACGACGGTTTTTGTTTCAAGGGAGTATGTGCGCGATGGTTTTTTTGAATGCATCTATCGGTTTGAATCCATTTTCACTGATCAAAATGGGCCTGATACGAGGCAAATTTTAGTCGCACCCTGCCTAAGTCATAGAGAAAAGTTTAATTTTGTTTTGCGCAGGATGTTCCTGACTGCAAATTTCTGTAACTCCGAGGAGATAAAATGGCCCCTGTAATTCAGTCGAACTATAGGGCTCGTCGCAGTTTTGCGTCGAGCAAATGCATCGTGGATGTACCTAATCTTATCGACATCCAACGCCGTTCGTATGAAGATTTTCTTCAGGCAGACGTCGACCCTAATGATCGTGCAGATATCGGTCTTCAGGGCGTTTTTAAGAGTATTTTCCCTATCCGCGATTATGCGGAATCGTCGTATGAGCTGAATTTTGTTCGTTACACGCTTGATGAACCTAAGTATGACGTCGAAGAGTGCCATTCGCGTGGTATGACGTATGAAGCACCTGTGAAGGTTGAAGTACGTCTGACGATGTTTGATAAGGATGAAGCGGGTAACAAGAATGTCCGCGACGTTCAGGAGCAGGAAGTTTATTTCGGTGCGATTCCACTTATGACCGATGAAGGTACGTTCATTATCAATGGTACCGAGCGCGTCGTCGTCAGTCAGCTTCATCGTAGCCCGGGTGCTTTCTTTGGTAATGACGATGGTGCCGGTTCTACCAATGGTAAGCTTGCCTTTTCAGCGCGTATCATTCCCTATCGTGGTTCGTGGGTCGATTTTGAGTTTGACTCGAAAGACATCCTTCACGTTCGTCTTGACCGACGCCGTAAAATGCCCGCCACGATTCTTCTTCGTGCCCTCGATTATTCGACAGAAGACATCCTTAAGATGTTTTATGATGTTGAGGTGATCACGATACGTGAGGAAAATCTTTATCGTCCGATCAACAATAAGTATTTGAAGAATCAGCGTGCTGACTTCAATATTGAGAATCCCAAATTTGATCCGAGTGCCGTCGATGCAAATGGTAAAAATACTTCCGGTTCGCAGTTCCTCGTTCAGGAAGGGAAAAAGTATAATGCAAGTGTCTTGAAAAAACTGAAAGATGCTGGCTTTACCCATGTTCCCGTTAGCGTTGAAACAGTTTGTCAACGTGTTGCTGCTTGCGATCACTATGATGAAGAGACCGGCGAAGTTATCCTCAATGCCAATGAGCAGTTGACGCCCGAAAAAATTCAGATGCTCGCTGAAGCGGGTATTACCGAGATCAAGACGGTTTATTTTGATGACGATAACTTGAATGTCGGACGTCAGATCAGCCGCACGCTCGCTATTGACAAATGCAATTCACCAGAAGAAGCGCGTTTTGAGATCTACTTTAGATCTCGTCCTTCTGATGCTGTTTCTCAGGAAGTGGCCGATCAGTATTTTGAACAGCTCTTTTTTGATCCCGATCGTTATGATCTTTCTAAAGTGGGCCGTCTCAAGCTGAACAAGAAGTTTGAAAAAATTCAGATCGTCGGTGAAGACATCAAGGAAGTCGAGGATCGCCGTGCAAATGGTGAAGATCCTTATCCGCTTGATCTTGCCATTTTGACGAAACGTGACATCGTGGGGACATGCAAACATCTTGTTGACCTCGCTCAGGGTAAGGGATTCCCTGATGACATTGACCACCTTGGCAATCGTCGTGTCCGTGCTGTCGGTGAACTTCTCGAAAATCAGTATCGTGCCGGTCTTGCCCGCATGGAAAAGGCCATCAAAGAACGCATGTTGAGCAGTCAGCAGAATGATGTCGTTCGTCCGCATGACCTCATCAATTCCAAACCGGTTGTGGCTGTTGTCCGCGAATATTTTGGCTCAAGCCAGTTGTCCCAGTTCATGGATCAGACGAACCCGCTTTCGGAATTGACACATAAACGACGTCTTTCGGCCTTGGGCCCTGGCGGTCTTACGCGTGAACGCGCTGGCTTCGAAGTCCGCGACGTTCATCCGACGCACTACGGACGTATTTGTCCAATTGAGACGCCTGAAGGTCCCAATATCGGTCTTATCGCATCACTTTCTACATTTGCACGCGTCAATGAGTTCGGTTTCATCGAGACGCCTTATCGCAAGGTTGATAAAAAACAGGGTGAACCTATTTACGATGAATACGGTGATCGTATTATTGGCTACCATTACGATTACAAAGGTAAACTCCTCGACGAAATTGAATACCTGAGTGCACTCGACGAAGAAGGTCATTGTATCAGTCCGGCAAACGTCACGCTCGAAGAGCGCGATGGGGCGCAGTATATCGTTGGTACAAAAACATACAAACGTGATGAAGACGGTCAGATCATCTACGAAAATGGAGAACCTGTCGTCGAAGCTGAGACAATCGAATGTCACGTCAATGGCGAATTGGCTGTATCGCCGATTGAAGATATTGATTACATTGACGTTTCGCCGCAGCAGATGGTTTCCGTCGCTGCAGCACTCGTACCTTTCCTTGAAAACGACGACGCGAACCGTGCCCTCATGGGCGCGAACATGCAGCGTCAGGCCGTTCCGCTTCTCGTCTCTGAAGCGGCTTTTGTCGCGACTGGTATGGAACATTATGTCGCGCGTGACAGTGGCGCAGCCGTCTATGCAAAACATGCCGGTACAGTCGTGCGTGCCGATGCGACAGGCGTTATCATTCGTCCGGATCGTGCTGATGATGATCTCAATGTCCGTCCGGATACCTATCATCTCTATAAGTATCGCCGCTCCAATCAGGGTACCTGCTTCAACCAGATTCCTGCCGTTAACGTTGGGGATCACGTCGAAGTCAATGACGTCGTCATCGACGGGCCTTCAACCGATTGCGGTGAACTTGCGCTCGGCAAAAACATGGTCGTCGCCTTCGTGCCGTGGAACGGTTACAACTACGAAGATGCTATCCTCCTTTCGGAACGCATGGTCATTAACGATGTCTTTACGTCCATTCATATCGAAGAATTCGAGTGTATCGCTCGTGACACCAAATTAGGGCGCGAAGAAATTACGCGCGATATTCCCAATGTCGGTGAAGATGCACTCAAGGATCTCGATGAAACTGGTATCATCCGCATCGGTGCTGAAATTAAGCCTGGTGATATCCTCGTCGGTAAAGTTACGCCGAAGGGCGAGACACAGCTTTCTCCAGAAGAAAAATTGCTTCGTGCTATCTTCGGCGAAAAAGCTGGCGACGTGCGTGACAGCTCTCAACGCGTCCCGCCTGGGATCACTGGTACCGTCATTGATGCCAAGGTCTTTAGCCGCAAAAAAGAAGATAATGACGACAGAACGCGTCAGATTGAGGCTGAGGATAAGGAAAAATTGGAACGCGACCGCGCAGCACAGAAAAAAGCTGTCCTCGATACCGGTTACATTCGTACGAAAAAATTCCTCACTGGATGCAAAACAGCAGCGAAGTTTATTAACGATAATAGCGAAACACTCATCGCAAAGGGTGTCGTCATTACCGAAGATATTCTGAACGGAATTCCGAAACACCAGTGGAAAAATATTCAGGTCACCGATAAGACAGTCAACGAAAATATCGGGACGATCTGGAAAAATGTCGATGCGGAAATCGAACGTACTGACGCTTATTATGATGACAAAATTGCGAAAGTCGAGAAAGGTGATGAACTGCCTCCTGGCGTGATCAAGATCGTCAAAGTCAGCGTTGCCATCAAACGTAAGATTCAGGTCGGTGACAAAATGGCTGGACGCCACGGAAACAAAGGTGTCGTTAGCCGCGTTCTACCGATTGAAGATATGCCGTTCCTCGAAGACGGTACCCCGGTCGATTTCGTACTCAATCCGCTCGGTGTTCCTAGCCGTATGAATATTGGTCAGATCCTCGAACTCCACCTCGGTTGGGGTGCCCGCGGTATGGGGATGAAGATCAATGAACTCATGCAGGTTGCACGAAAAGATCAATGCAAACAGCTCAGAGCCTTCCTCATTAAGGCTTATCCGACACACGAAGAATTCATTAAATCTCTCGATGAAGACGGTGTTGTTGCCTTTGCGCGTAAGTGTAATCGCGGTATCCACGTGGCTACGCCTGTATTCGATGGCGCGCACGAAAGCGATATCCACGCACTACTCGAACAATCCGGACTTGATCTCAGCGCTAAATCAACGTTGTTCGATGGCCGGACAGGCGAACCTTTCGCGAACGACGTTTCTGTCGGCGTCATGTACATGCTCAAACTCCATCACCTCGTCGATGAAAAGATCCATGCTCGTTCAATTGGGCCTTACAGCCTCGTTACACAGCAGCCCCTCGGTGGTAAAACACAGTTCGGTGGTCAGCGTCTCGGCGAAATGGAAGTCTGGGCTATCATGGCTTACGGTGCCGCTTACTCGTTGCAGGAATTCCTTACTGTCAAATCGGATGATGTTCTCGGCCGTACGAGAATGTATGAATCTATCGTCAAGGGGGATTTCGCTCTCGAAGCCGGATTGCCTGAATCCTTTAATGTCCTCGTCAAAGAACTTCAGTCACTTTGTCTTAATATCGAGCTTATCGAAGATCAGCCGAAGTAAGACAAGACGGCGGCGTATCGCGCCAATAGGCAAGATAGCCGCCGTAAAGACGGCGTATGGCGTATGCCATAGCCGGCTGGCACGACGTATTTTTTGTGCCGCTACGGCGGCCAAAAAATAGGCGGGCAAAATATCTGTCCCCCATTGTGCCACTCAGAAGTGAATGAAATGAGATATCTTTCTCCAGAATTGAATTTTATACAGGAGATGAACTGTGACTGATTATTTTTCTACAAATTTTGAACGACAGAAAGACCCCACAAACTTCCAGGCGATGGCGATTAGCCTTGCAAGTCCAGATCAAATCAGACGCTGGAGCCATGGTGAGGTTCTGAAACCTGAAACGATCAACTATAGAACGTTCAAACCGGAACGTGACGGTTTGTTCTGCGAAAAGATTTTTGGGCCTGTTAAAGACTATGAATGTCACTGTGGTAAATATCGTCGTCCGAAACACCGTGGCGTCGTTTGCGAAAAATGCGGCGTTGAGGTCATTCAGTCGAAGGTTAGACGAGAACGACTTGGACACATCGAACTTGCTACGCCTGTGGCGCATATCTGGTTCTTTAAAAGTCTGCCGTCGCGAATCGGTAGCGTTCTCGATATCACGCTCAAAGATCTCGAAAAAGTCCTTTATTGCATGAACTATATCGTGACGGAACCGAGTTCGACGATGCTCGAAGAAGGTGAAATCCTCACGGAAGAACAGTATCGACGCTATCTTGAAGAATATGGCGACGGTATGTTCGAAGCGAAAATGGGCGCGGATGCCATCCATGCCTTGCTCGAAAAAGTTAAAGTCGAGGAAGAAGCGATTGAACTTCGCGCAGAAATGACACAGGCAACAAGCGATGCCAAACGCAAAAAAATCGCAAAACGTCTGAAAGTCATCGAGGCGTTCCATGGAAGCACCAATCTCCCAGAGTGGATGATTTTGAAGGTGCTGCCAGTATTGCCGCCTGATCTGCGTCCGCTCGTTCCACTCGATGGTGGTCGATTTGCCACGTCTGATCTCAATGACCTTTATCGACGTGTCATTAACCGTAATAACCGTCTCAAACGACTCATCGAACTCAATGCGCCTGAAATCATCATCCGTAACGAAAAGCGTATGCTTCAGGAAGCCGTCGATGCTCTCTTTGATAACGGTCGTCACGGACAGAAAGTCAATGGCCCCAACAAACGTCCGCTCAAATCCTTGTCCGATATGCTCAAGGGTAAACACGGGCGCTTCCGTCAGAACCTTCTCGGTAAACGTGTTGACTACTCTGGTCGTTCCGTTATCGCCGTCGGTCCGGAACTCAGACTCCATCAGTGCGGTCTGCCGAAGAAAATGGCGATTGAGCTCTTCAAGCCTTACATCATCAATCAGCTTGTCGCGAAGGGCTTTGCAACGACCATTAAGAGCGCCAAAAAAATTGTCGAAACTGAGCGTGATGAAGTTTGGGATATCCTCGACGATGTCTTGAGAGAACACCCCGTTCTCCTCAACCGTGCACCTACGCTGCACAGACTCGGTATTCAGGCTTTCGAACCGATCCTCATCGAAGAAAAAGCAATCCGTCTCCACCCGCTCGTTTGTACCGCTTTCAACGCCGACTTCGACGGTGACCAGATGGCCGTTCACATCCCGCTTTCGCTCGAAGCGCAGATGGAAGCACGCGTTCTTTTGCTCTCGACGAACAACATCCTCTCGCCGGCGAATGGTAAGCCGATTATCGTGCCTTCACAGGACATGGTCCTCGGATGCTACTACATGACGCGTGCGCGTCCGTTTGCGCCCGGCTGCTATCGCGAAGATAAAGACGGAAATCCCATCGAGGGCCTTTATGCGAACTTTGAGGAAGTCCGCATGGCGTTCGACCACGGTAAGGCACATCTCCAGGCCGAAATCAAGGTCCGACACAAAAATGAAGATACCGGTGAATACGAATTGATCGATACGACCGTAGGTCGCGTTCTCATGAGTGAGATATTGCCGCGCAATATGAAGTTCTCTATGATCAATAAGACCTTCACCAAAAAAGAAATCGGCAAACTTATCGACCTTGCGCATCTCTATGCCGGCGACAAAGATACCGTTCTCCTCGCCGACCGTATCCGTACCATGGGTTATACACAGGCGACGCTCGCAGGCGTTTCCATCAATATCCATGATATGACGATTCCGAAGACAAAAGCTGACAAACTTGCGGATGCTCAGCTCAAAGTCGACGAAATCATGCACGAGTACAACGATGGTGAGATCACCGAAAAAGAACGTTACAACAAAGTCGTCGATATCTGGGGCCGCGTGACCGATCAGATCGCTGACGAAATGATGAAGACGATCCAGGAAGAGGAATTCGTCGATCCCAAAGATCCGTCGAATAAACGTCGTGGACCGTCCTTCAATGCTGTCTACATGATGGCCGACTCCGGTGCGCGTGGTAGTAAACAGCAGATTCGTCAGATCGCTGGTATGCGTGGTCTTATGGCAAAGCCTTCCGGCGAAATTATCGAAACGCCGATTCGTGCGAACTTCCGCGAAGGCCTCTCCGTTTTGCAGTACTTCATCTCAAGCCACGGTGCGCGTAAAGGTCTCGCTGATACGGCTCTTAAAACGGCTAACTCCGGTTATCTGACGCGTCGTCTCGTCGATGTCGCTCAGGATACGATTATCTTCCAGCAGGACTGCGGTACCCTCGACGGTATCGAAATGACTTCCCTCGTCAAAGACAACGAAGTTATCGAAGAACTCGGCGATCGTATCCTCGGCCGCGTCGCCCTCTACGATGTCGAAGATCCGCACACCGGCGAAATCCTCGTCGAAGCCAACCAGGAAATCGACGAAGCAGCTGTCGCTCGTATCACAAAAGCTTCGCTTCACAGCGTGTGGATTCGTTCCGGTCTCACCTGCCAGGCACCCCATGGTATCTGCGCTCTCTGCTATGGCCGTGACCTCGCACGCGGACGCCTCGTCAACCATGGTGAAGCCGTCGGCGTCATCGCTGCTGAATCCATCGGTGAACCAGGTACGCAGCTTACGATGCGTACGTTCCATACCGGTGGTACCGCAAACGTCGATGGTATCGTCTCCGGTTACCAGGCTCGTGTCGATGGTGTCGTCCACTTCCAGGAACTCAAGTGCGTTCAGACAAACGATGCGTCGCGTAAAACCTTCGTCGTACTCAATCGTAACTCCAAACTCTCCGTTCACGATATCGAAACAGGACGCGAGCTTGAGTGCTATCCGCTTCGCTACGGTGCTCATCTCTTCGTCGAAGAAGGTCAGACCGTCAAACGCGGTGAAGCCCTCGCTGAATGGGATCCGTTCGCAAACGTCATGGTCACCGAAGTCGGTGGTACCGTCAAATTCAAAGACATTCTCGAAAATCGTACCATGAGCGAAGAAGCTGACCGTACAACGGGTCTCGCTCAGAAAACCATTATCGAGACGAAAGAAACGGATCTCCAGCCGCGTATCGTCATCCGCGATGCCAAAGGCAAAGATATCGTCGAGTATCAGATCCCTGTGGGCGCTATCATCGTTACGGATGACGGCAAAGAAGTCGGCCCTGGCGATACCATTGCCAAAATCATTCAGGCTGACCGTAAGTCCGGCGGTATCGTCGGCGGTCTTCCCCGCGTTGCTGAACTCTTTGAAGCCCGTAAGCCAAAAGAAATCGCGATTATCTCCGAAATCGAAGGTATGGTCTCCTACGGCAAAGATACTAAAGGTAAACGTCGCATCATCATTACGCCTGATGTCGGCGAAGCCAAAGAATATCTCATTCCGAAAGGCCGTTACATCCTCGTCCACCCGGGCGACCGCGTTTCCGCTGGCGATCAGCTCATGGAAGGTTCGGCCGATCCGCGCGATATCCTCGAAGTCAAAGGCCGTAAAGCCCTCGCGTCTTACATGGTCAACGAAATTCAGGGTATCTATTTGACGCAAGGTGTTCGCATCAACGACAAACACATCGAAGTCATCGTCCGTCAGATGCTTCGCCGATGCAAAATTACACGCACCGGTGACACACACTTCCTCCTCGATGAACAGGTCGATCGTCAGGCCTTCGAAGCCGAAAACGAACGCGTTCTCGCGCACGGTGGTGAGCCCGCTGAAGCTCAGGATCTCCTCCTGGGTATCACAAAAGCCTCGCTCTCTACGGACAGCTTCATCGCCGCATCCGCCTTCCAGGAAACGACGAAAGTCCTCACCGAAGCCTCCATTCGTGGTCGTATCGACCACTTCTATGGACTCAAGGAAAATATCATCATGGGACGCCTCATCCCCGCGGGTACCGGTCTACAGCAGTATCGCTACCTCGATATGGTCGTCGAAAAACCAAAAGGCGACGAATAAGGCGTTCTGGTGTTATGGGGGAGATGCTATTGGCTTTCAGCCAATACGCATCTCTGGTGCGAGCTATTGGCTTTCAGCCAATACGCTCGCTTTTTTTTCGTCGCTATCCGCTGTTAGCGGATACGCGCCGATTTGCGTGGGCGTTGGCTGGTGCTCAAATGCACGCATTTATTCAAATGTCCCTGATGTTTCCCTCGTATTGGATGTTGCACGATTTGAGGGCGGAAAATAAAATGGCTCATTCTCTTGTGCTTTTTACACGCCATACGTTTTCTTGCTTTCTAATTTTCTTACTTTTGTATAAGTTTACGTGTGTGAAATTGCTTGTCTTGGTTGACAGGTATGTTCGCACAAACGTTTTCGGTTATCTTTGGGATAACTGCAAAACATAGATCTAGCGTCACTTTGCTCTCAGCCATGTCAGTAAAGTGAATTCATTAAGGAGGGAAAAATGGCAGATCTCAAAGGTACAAAAACAGAAGCCAATCTTCAGGCTGCTTTTGCTGGTGAGTCCCAGGCTCGCAACAAATATTCTTATTTCGCAAGCCAGGCTCGCAAAGACGGTTATGTGCAGATAGCCGAAATTTTCGAAGAAACGGCCAATAACGAAAAAGAACATGCAAAAATATGGTTCAAACTTCTCCACGGCGACAAAATTCCTTCGACGGAAGAAAATCTTCTCGCCGCCGCAGAAGGCGAAAATTATGAATGGACCGATATGTATGCCACCTTCGCAAAAGAAGCCCGCGAAGAAGGTTTTATGCGTATCGCGAAACTCTTTGAAATGGTTGGTGAAATCGAAAAACATCACGAAGAGCGCTATCGTAAGCTCCTCGCCAATATTCAGGATGGCCTCGTCTTTTCGCGTGAAGGTGATTGCATTTGGCAGTGCGCTAACTGTGGTCACATTGTCATCGGCAAAAAAGCGCCTGCGGCTTGTCCGGTTTGCGCTCATCCGCAATCCTATTTCCAGATTAAAGCTGAGAACTATTAATAATATGATTTGATTATTAATGGCATGAAAAGGCTCTGCAAGGCAGAGCCTTTTTTGGTATCTCGTTTGGGGCAAAACGCGCATGAATAGGTTTATCATTTTTTAGGGTATGCCGTGTACGCGTTGTTATCCGCAATCCAATATGTCGCACACCAAAATCGATATTGTTCATGTTAATGCCAGTAAGAATAAAAAATATATCTGAACATTCACTTTTTTTCGTAACAAATGGAAATTGTTTGGCATTATC
>JAFOHE010000051.1 GCA_017421975.1 Pseudomonadota bacterium | reverse complement strand
CCTTGATGGTAGCTCTTGCTACAAGATCGTTGCTTTGCCTATTCAGAAACGTGATCTCAAACTGATCACAATACTTCATCATACGATCACCTCAAAGCGATGCGCAAAACGCGGTCAGCCGGCACCACAGATCATAAGTGGTCGACTTCATCTTTACCTTGTCAGGGACACCGGTGACAAGATGCCACCGGTATGCCTGATTGAACAGCTTATTTGCCATTTTTCGTTCTGTTTCTGTGAACTCGACATTCCATTTGCGGCGACGCCGCATTGTATTCCAAACAGAACCAAAACGCGTTTCACAAATCATTGCATACGGAATTGTGTTCTGAATTTCATCACGATCGAATTCAAAAAACATTGAAGCCATTTGAATTCCCCTTTCTGCTTTGGATTTCAAATTGAATTTGGATTTTTAAACTTAAAACTGTCTCCATCTCTTCTCTACGAGTACAGAGAACGTGGCAGAAAATGCCGTGCAAATAGAACTCAATGCACTGAGTTCGTAAAACTTCATTGCCATGCAAAAGAATACAGCAATGAATGCGCCGCCGGTCAGGAAGTAACCAGCGTTAGCACACCACCTGAGGACAAGCTTATTAACATCGTGAACGTGCTCCTTGTGCTGCCGTTCGCGCTCCTTCCGGCACTCTTTTTTGATGTGTTCGTTGAATTTGATATGTTCATGACGCTCATTGACGATATTGATCACGTCATCAAAATCATAAAGGACTTCTGCTACCATTTTTATCCTCCTCATGTAACGCATATAGGTTATCGAATTATTTATATTTTAAAAATACAGTATTAATTCGATAATGTCAATACTGGTTTCTAATTTATCCAGTAATCAGGACACTTTTTGCATCCGGGACACAGGTCTTCTGCAGAAAACGAGTCAAAGACGACGTCTTGTTTGCATCATAGAAAGCCATAGTCGCCTGTGCCATGATGCGATCCGGAGTGGTTTTCTCAAACAGAGAGCAGATGTTTTTCTTAACCAGATTGAGGTCATCAGTATCCGTCATCATATAGATGTTGTGGAGCGCACTCATGATAATATACGAATATGCACCCTTTACGTTGTGCCATCCAGAATCACGAACGTTTTCAAAAATCCAAGTCAAACCCTGTGCGCCGCAGGCACTCAGGGTTTTCTTGGCCTGCGTAATGGATCTCAAATAGCCGGTCTGGCCAGCAGAATTGTTCTTGACTTTGATTCCAAATTTGTCGCAGACTCTCTTCAGTTCGAGAGATTCAGGGACACCGGCAAAGACTTCTGCCTTGAACTTGTCGTAAGTATTAACGATGGTCTTGTTTTCGTCCTGGTAAGCAAACCGAAATGCCTCCTCCTTCACCTTGATGTTGATCAGAATATGACACGGCAGACGGTCAATGCCTCTCTGCTTAGCCGCATAGAAGCGGTTCTGGCCATCGATGATAGCGAACTTGCCAATGTCAGCGCGGTAAGCGACCTCCAGGAAGCCGCACTTGTCGTCGTCCCAGTTGGCGGAAATCTTATTGATCTTGCTCTGAGGCTTGCGCTGATAGTCTTCATCGACGAACAGCTCGCTCAGCGGCAGATACGCAGCCTTAATAGAGCCGAAGCTTGCGGCATTGGCGATAAAGGTTTCATTGATCAGCTTCTGGTTTGCGGTGACAGCGGTGATAGCAGCGTTCATGGTTTTCATAATTGATTTCCTTTCTTCATTTCAAATTGAATTTTGATTTCTTAACCGTAATCGATCATCTCATCAATGTCGAAGCCATAGATGTCATCGATCCATTTCTTGATGGTGCAAAAATACCCGATGAGTCCATCCCATTCGAGTACTTCCTCGAGCACTTCGGGCGGAGTCATCAGGTTAAATTCTTCGTCCAAACACGTGTCGTCTTCTTCAAGACCGCGCCGCTGACGAAGCACTTTCATTATGTATTCAGGGTAAGTCGCAT
>JAFOHE010000050.1 GCA_017421975.1 Pseudomonadota bacterium | reverse complement strand
GCCAGCATCGCTTTCTGCTTTGTTTTTAAAAATGCCTGTACGAGAGAGACGCCCGCCCATCCAGTTTCGGCCATTTTTACCACGCCGTCGCGAGGATGACGCTTCTTCCCCATCACGCGCTTGCGGCTGCGTTGTTGCTGAAGCGGGTTCTACCGAAGGCTCTGTACGCGCATTGCCTTCAGGCGTTGGCGGTGCGCCATTTCCCCAGGGCGGTGCGCCATTTCCCCAGGGCGGTGCGCCATCCCCCCAGGGCGGTGCGCCATCCCCCCAGGGCGGTGCGCCATCTCCCCAGGGCGGTACGCCATCTCCCCAGGGCGGTGCGCCATCCCCCCAGGGCGGTACGCCATCCCCCCAGGGCGGTGCGCCATCCCCCCAGGGCGGTGCGCCATCCCCCCAGGGCGGAGCTGGGCGTTCACCTCGCTCGCCTCTGGCCATCTCACCTCGCGGTCGCGGTCTGCGCGTTCTCGCGGTAACTTCCACTTCAAAAGAACGTTCCACTTCCTGGTTCTCTGAAACGCGTATGGCGGGAAATATTTTTTCCTGTCCATTTTCCGGACGAATGAGCAAATCAAACGTCGCATCCGGCAGTTGATCAAGAACAAAGTTGCCATCTGCATCCGTTGCTGCTTTCAACGAATTTCCAACGCCTTCAATCGTTGCACGTACGCCGCGCCCATCCATTTGAGACACGATGCGTCCTCGAAGGACACCCCCCTCCGTCAGCTGAATTTTCAGCGTCCTGTATTCACCATTATGAAGCATGACTTCGGGGGCGCTGGAAACATGATCATTCGACACGCGCACTTCCACACGATAATGCCCTTCCCGAAGATCATTGATATCAAACGTCGCTTCCGAAAAAGATTCCCACGTGCTGTATTTCGAACCGCCTTTGCTATCCTGATACAAATAACGGTATTCACCCTGAGTCACAGGCGTGCCATCGCGTTTGACGACTGACACATTGAAACCGGCGTATGGCTTGAGGACGAGGCGCACACTATCCCCAGCCATGGCACGAACTTCATACGTCGTATCGCCGTCCATCGTCGTCGCCGTCACAAGATAGGGGCCTTCCTTAAAGCCGTCGAGCGAAAACGTGCCATTGCTATGCGTTTCGTCATACAGCAATTTCTGCGTCCGAAGATCCTTCACTTGCACACGCGCATCGGCAGGTTCACGTCCAGTTTCATTGCTGAGCTGAATAACGAGTCCCCAGGCGCGCTTCAAAACGAAATCAAACTGGCGATTGAGCGTTCCCGCGAGCCGAACATCCGCGCTAAAAACGCGATATCCGTCAAGTTCAGCAGTCACAAAAACTCGGCTGGCATCGACAACAGGAAGACGATAATTGCCACCGGCAAAAGAATGTGTTTCGGCAAGAACGGCTCTGTTGGATACATCAAGCGCACGCACGCGCACGCCACCAAGCGCCTGCTTTGTCTGTTGATCAAGGACATTGCCATAAATGGAAACGCCATCGCGCATCGGTATTTCACCCAAATCCGTCGTTTCGCCTGGCTTCAGAAAGATGTCGTTCAATGTCAGATTGGCAAATCCTTCAGCTTCCACATCAAGCGCGACAAAACCGCCATAAGCCCCCCCGAACTCAAATACGCCGTCAGGATCTGTGTCCGCGTTTACAAAGACATAATCGGTTGCTCCGGAATCATCTTCAATATAAGTCAGACGAACATTGGCCTGAATGCCTCGTTCTCCGGCCATAATTCGACCAGTCAGCCCAGCTTCCGGCCAAAGTTTGAGCCTGGCATTGACAAAATGCGTGCCCTCTTCAATGGTGATTTCCCGCACGGCATCCTGTTTACCCTTCGCAACATAACCGTCATATTCTGCCGAAAACTGATATGTGCCATTATCGAGATCAAAATCGAACACCCCATCATCCGCACAGTTCTGGAACGCAAGACTTCGTCCGCCGGATGCCACCGTCACTGTCGCCGGAAGCGTGACGCCTGTGAGGCCATCGACAACGGTGCCGGCAAATCCGCCGAGTTCTTTGACAGAAACGCCGTTATCCGACGGTCTGGAAAACCAATAAGTCGCCGCACCACCGATAACAATTGCGGACAGCGTAGCGATAAGAAATGCTTTATTTATTTTCATGCGTTTTGATCATGTGAAGTGCAGATGAAATCGGTGCGTTAGCAGAAATGGGGCTTTCACAAGCCGCCTTTCGTTATTCCGATTATCCGTTCATTTTTATGCCATGCGCAAGCCGCTTTCAATCTTTTTTGGCACAAAGGCGTATTCTTAAATCCCTTTTTTCCATGCGAAAATTCAGATTACACACAGCCTTGGAGCATTGCGGGGCGGATGCCCCGCAGAGGGGGGCGCGGCGTATTGGCTGCAAAATGCGGAGACATATCTCTGCATTTTGCAGCCAACAGCCGCGTGGGGGGCCACTTCCCACCTACATTGTTCACAGCCTTGAGATGTATAAACGCACACCATCACGTGGCATGTGGCACGTGGCAAACAAAAATATTAATAAACGGTGAAATCTATGGTACTAAAGGCGCATCATGCCACGTGGTTACATACCTTTTCTGGCACAGCCACGTTTTTTTTATGGAGTTTGAGACATGCAGCATCCCGTCATCATTGCGAGCCGAACGCCGGCAGAAGCGGTTAAGATACGCACCGCGCTTCACCAGACAGCGATTCCCGCCTTTCATACGGCGAACGACGTTCTTTCCCACCTCAACGATGCCGAAGACGCCATTCTGATCTCAACTTCCCTGCTTGAAGACGAAACCGCCTTAGGCATTACCACGAAAGCATCCATTATCGCCCCGACCTATACCATTCTTTGGGCTTGTCACGCCCCCAGGACGCAGAATCTTCTGCGTCTCTACGGCAGTGGCTGTTTTCATGTTTTGGGTCCCGATGAACTCGATCTCCTCGAATCATGCATGCTTGGCGATGATGAATATGCAGATACTTTCTTTAACGAGCTCGTGCTTCCGCCTTTCTTTATCAATGATGGCGTTTCTACACTCGCAGATCCGTCAAAATCCCTTGCACAACGGCTCCATGTGACATTTATTGGTCACCAGGCCATGATGTCCTGTATGAATGCCATTCTGAACATATCTGCATCCGAATCGCTCTCTTTATCCTGTGTTGCCCCGCTCTCTGCGTGGGCACGCGAACAAATCACGCGCAATTTTGAAGAACACACCTTATGGACGCCCATTTTTGAGCCAAAAATTGCGCCGGCCAGCGTCACGCTCTGTTCGGATTTCAATATGCTCAGCGCACTTGAGCCAACGACAAAGCACATCGTTGTCTGTCACGGCATGATCACAGATAGAGAAGAAGCCTATCTCAACCATCTCTTACCGACCACACGCGTATTTATTGCAATCGCTGAAGGGTATACAAGCCGCGTTGGTGACAGCTTTGATAAAACGATCTCACCAGAAAGTTTCTGGGACGTTATCATCTCAACGCTCTATGCCAATGACTGAATCACAGCCGCTTTGGGCGGCGATATTTTCATGAACCTGAAAATATGCCATAATATTTCTGGATGAATATGTCTTCATTTTGAGGAGTTTTGTATATGCATAGAATTAAAGCGATGGGCTTGATTTCGCTTCTCGTCATCTGCTTCACGGTAGCTGTGATTATCGCATCAAACATGGCAGCCCCTAAGATTTCAGCAGATAACATAGCAAAGATGCAGACGCGTTCTCAAGCTGTCATGAACGAAAAACTGCTCAATGCGGAAACGAGCCTCACAAAGCAGGGTCAACTTGCGACAGAAGATGTGAAAATTGTCCAGGCCATATCTGAAGTCCGAAGCAAACTTCTGACGACGAAAGCGGATGAACTTAAAGCTCGCACAAACAATAAATGGAACGAATCCATTTTTAATGCGCTTCTGGCTTGGCGAAACAAGCAAACGGCTGCCATCAATCTTGAAGTATCCAAGCGCAATGAAGCAGAACGTAGCAAAGCGGCCACTGCACAGGATGTTTTTTCCCTGACAAACTGGTGGAAACGAACCCCTGATCTTGCCTTGGCTTTCGCCGTGACACCGCTTATCGACGGTACACAGGCATCCATTCTCATCGCTTATGGTGCCGAGGGAAAAGTCTTGCGTGCTGGCAAAAGCTATGAGCAGAACTATGCCATTCTTAAAAACGTCCAGGACACAAACACGCCACAGATCGGTCTGTTTCCATGGGATGAAAAAATGTATATCGCGATTGCCCAACCCGTCATTCAGGATAATGTCCTGATTGGCCAGATCGTTTTGGGTATGGAATTATCGCGCGAAACCCTCGAACTCTTTTCATCCATTTTGCCGCCGCACATGTCCCTTCGCATGTATTACAAGCGTCAAGGAGAAACCAATACCGACTTTGTGCCTGCCGACCAGGATAAAATTCTTCAGACGCTCAAGAGCAATAGCTTTGTACTTGCAAGCGACTATGATGCCGGCACTTCTGACAAAATTGCCCTTGCCAACGTCCTGAACAACAAAACGTATATCAGCGAAACCGATGATAGTACGATGGCTTTTTCGCGCTTTCGATGGATGTGGGATGAAACCTGGGAAGTTGGGTTCTATCTCGTTTCAGATCTGAATCACGCGAGCGAAACATGGAATAAATTCAGAACGCAAGTCATGATCATTGGTTTGTTGATGCTCATCTTTGGTCTATTGGGTGCCCTTGCATTCACGAGCCTCTATCAGAAACGCCTCAATGAGCTCAAACTCGCGCTTCTTGAAGCCATCAGTTCCGGCAATCCGCTTGATGCAGAAGCCTTCTCGTGTCTCCCCGGCATTGAAGGTGCCAATCTTGGGCGCTACAGCATCAAACCGATTGATGAAGGCAAAGCCAATGATGCGAGCATCGATCTCAAAGTCCTGCTTATGGACATTGATGAAACAGCCGACACGGACGATGTACCAGCCGATTCAGAGACAGCTTCTGAAAGTGACAAGGCTGAAATGAAAGCCCTTTATGACACCTATATGGCCAAACGCCATGAAACAGGCAACGACACGCCGATGTCGTACGATCAGTTCCTGCGCCGCATCAACCGAAATATCGAAAAACTCAAACAGACGCATCCCAATACGGAAATCACATTCAACGTCACAGTACTCAATGGAAAAGCTGTTCTGACACCAGCACTTAAAAAATAGCGCACAGGCGCCGCATCGCGGCGCTCTTTTTTTGTAAACACACCATCTCCAACCATTATGACACATACATCCCATCCAGAAGACACGCCCCCCCTCCCCCATGCGAGCAACCGGATACCGACAGGTATTGCGACCCTTCCCATACCGCTTCACAAGAAGATTGCCCGTTCCATCTCGCGTTGTACGATTCCCTGGCAACTCATTGAAGAACATGACAGAATTCTGATTGGTTTTTCCGGTGGCAAAGATTCCCTTCTCCTCATCCATTTTCTCGACTATATACGCCGCATTGCCCCCGTCCAATTTGAGATTGGCATTTTTCATCTCAATCCTAACGCGCCGCAGTTTCCTGCACAATCAGCCCTCTTGCAACTCCAAGAACGCGGTTTTCACGTGTGGCATGAAACGATTGATATGAGCAGCATCCTGGCACAAAAAATCCAGCCTGGCGATTCCCCTTGTGGCCTGTGTTCCCGTCTGCGACGCGGTATTCTCTACACACAGGCACAAAAAAATGGATACAATAAAATTGCGCTTGCTCATCATCGCGACGATGCCATTGAAACTCTGCTCATGAATCTGCTCTATTGTGGTCAGACCAAATCCATGCCGCCCAAACTTCTCGCTGACAATGGAATGACGACCGTTATCCGTCCGTTTCTATATACGCCGGAAGCCTGGCTCATTGAGGCTTCGCAGTATCTCGATATTCCGGTAACAAAGATGCCCTTCTGCACGCGCGAACACACCGGCGCACGCTATGAGACGAAGCAGCTTCTTGCACAACTCGAAAAAACAAATCCCAAAGTCAAAGGTAATCTGCTCCACGCATTACATCACGTTGTGCCAGATCATCTCCTTGACCGCAGTCTGATGATGCACGATTCCAATTTTCCGCAAACCTAGTGTGTGGCAGCTGCACTGCTTCATGTGACGCCACACACGACAGCTTCATTATTGTTTAGACATTCCTTCTTGATCCATTTAATCCGTCCCGAAGCTAACGTTCGGAACATCCATTATACCTCATGCTCACGCCATCCTTACAACACCTTGTCGATGCCTTTGCGCAGCTTCCTGGCATAGGCCGAAAATCTGCCACACGCCTTGCCTTTCATCTCATGCGTCAGGACGCAGCCACATCCGAAGCACTCGCACATGCCATATTGGACGCGCATGCCCACGTTCATTTTTGTGAATTTTGTCAGGATCTCTGCGAAGCATCCCCTTGCGAGATGTGTCAGGATCCTACGCGAGATAGCGAACTTCTGTGTATCGTCGAAACACCCCAGGATCTCCATGCCATCGAAGCGACGCGGGAATACCGCGGTCGTTATCACGTCTTACATGGAGCCATTTCGCCGTTGGAAGGCATATCCCCGCGAGATCTAAAGATCGCTGAACTCCTTGCGCGTTTGAAAACACAATCGTTTCGCGAGATCATACTGGCAACGAACCCGTCTGTCGAAGGTGAAGCCACTGCGCTTTATCTAAAAAACCTGCTTCGTCCGCTATGTATCCCGATTTCACGCATTGCCTCCGGTCTTCCGATGGGCGCCCATCTCGAATTTGCCGACAAAGCCACGCTGGGGCGGTCGATTCTCGATCGACGCGCCCTTTAACGCACGCCTTGTGCGTGCCCCCAAAAGGGGGTTCGGGGAACGCACCGACGAGGGGGTAGCGGCGTATTTTTCAGATGGTTTGGGCGTTTTATGAAACGCCCAAACCATCTGGAAAATAGCCGCTCAGGGGGACACCTCCCCCACACCAAAACCAGCACGAATTCTTATTCCAAACTATCTCTCATGCAGACGTCGAAATTTTCGAAGCAACACGTCAGCCTACCCCAATCCACGAGTTCATCCATGCGAAAAAAATTACTGTTTACGCTCATTATTTTGTTTAGCAGCGTTTCTACAGCCTACGCCCAATCCGCCAACACCTTTGAGAGCGTCGAATCGTGCCGCAATCTAAAAGCACAAGTATCGGCAGCCGTCGAAGAAGCCAAGCCCATCGACGCACTTTTGCGCGACGAAAACATCACCACAGACGCTTATCTTGAACAACTCTACCAATCCATTCAAATCCTTTCCAAAAGCGGTGAAATGTTTTTCAAAGCCTCGGACGCGTATGAATCGGACTGTCAGACGGCGCTCACGCAAGCAGGGCAACTTGCCGAGATGCGCAAAGTCTATGACTGGTATCTGGAACCCGTCAAACAGGCTTATCAGTTTTTTGATCGAGCCAAGGCAATCGCCATCCATCAAAACCGTCAAAAAGACGTAGAAACCTTTGTCAAAGCGATGCGGGAATACGAAGACAGCGTGATGAAAATAGCGACAACATGCGAGAGTACGCTTGAAGGTACGCCAGTGGCAGCATCATGCCGCCAGCTTTCATCAAAACTCGAAGATGCCCTCAAAGGATCACCATGAGCGCCTCGAACAAAAAATTTGTGATTTTGGCATGCCTGCTTGCACTTATGATCGGTGCTGGCATCGTCTGCTACGTCGTATTTTATACTGCACAAGGCACTGTGCGCGATTTTTCAGTTTTTCCGTATCCCCTTCATACGGCTAACAAAATCGTCCTGTCACACGGCCAGACGTCCTTTGAAATGTCGCAAGTCAAATTGCCCAAAGGCATGACATGGCAGATCACGTCTCCCATTCAGGCGCCTTTAAGCGATTGGGGACTTTCGATTCTTCTGAGGCTATCCAAAACGCCAACCATTTTTATTGACACACGCGAACCTGCGCATGACATCCAGGCGGCAACCGACCATCGCAGGCTTGCCCCCCAAGATGAAGTCGTAGCAACGTTTATGCGCGACAATCAGGTGATCGCACGCGTGACATTTGGAAGCGGAAAACGGGAAGCGACGGCCAATGCCGAGCGGAGGTGGGTATTTGTCGAAGGCGATGATACCGCTTATCGCGTCTTTACGCCGCTCTACGATATTGGAGAACCTTTTCTTGCCCCCATGCGTGTCTGGCGAAACACGCAAGTTCTCCCGCTCGACACGCATCAAATTGAGGCGATCCAATATCACACACGCCAGGACAATATCACACTCGACCGCAAGGGCGATGCAAGATCGAACAATGCGCAGGGCTGGCGTCTCGCAAGTGCTACGGGAAACGGCATATCGCAAGAAAGCCTCAAAGACTTCCAGATTGATGCGCGTCGCGTCGCTACGATCTTGGAACTCGTTGCCCCGCTTTATGCCGACGATTATGGAGATGGTATAGAATGGTCGTCCATTGCCCCCAACGGCGCCGATGCCACCATAACCCTACAAACGCAGGAACATGCGCACATTCTCGAAATCGGTCCAGAAGTTGATCCTGCTCAATGGCCTGCCTATGCGACACTCGGCGAAGGCACGCGCTTCGCACGCATCGCGGGAGACACACAAGTCTTTGTCCTTACCGCACGACGTCTTCTCGGCATGATGCCATCCCTCTCAGATTTGAGAGACAAACAGGTATGGCAACTTCAGACAAACGTCCTCTCTGACATCGAGGTGACGATCCAAGGACAGACGATCCGCTACCGTCCAGCAGAGGAAGGAAAATGGGTGGCAGAAGTCGATAGCAAAATCTTCGATGTGCATGAAAATGGCCTCATCGCCCTCGTCAAGGGCTTATCCAAACTCGAAGCCACGCGTTATGCCACAGCCGAAGAAAACCATGTGACATTGGAAGCGGCAACCATTTTGATCTACGAAAATGGGGATAAAACACCAGCACACCGCCTCGTCATGGGAGCCCCCGTCGAAGGCGTCATGCGTTTTGCGAAGGCTGACGAAGGCACGCTGTTTGTTCTCTCGGAACCCTTTGCCAAAATGCTCCTCAACGATATTCGCATACTGACAAATGCCCACGAATAACCCCCATGCCTACTTTTTTTGCCTATTTGTAGGAGAATATGATACTATAAGAATGTCTGTTTAGACCTATATCAATGGCACATTTTTATGCCGTGCGCATAATTGCGTTCTATTTCTGTTATTTTGGACCTGTCGGATTCAGCGGTAATACACGACATCGCAGGATGAGCTAATGAAACAGCCGGAAACTTTTGGAAAATTTTTACTTTATGGACAGGTAGCCGTTGGTGGCATGGCCGAGATCTACAAAGGACGCTATGCAGACCCGAGTGCTCCGCAAGCTGATATTGCCATCAAACGTATTCTCCCCTCCTATACAGAAGACGAAAGTTTCGTCACGATGTTCAAGGACGAGGGCAATATCGCGCTGCGTCTCCAACACCCCAATATTGTTCGCGTCTATGAAGTTGGTGAAGTTAACAACGACTGGTATATCGCCATGGAGTTTATTCATGGCACGGATCTTCGCGTTCTAAGCGACCAATGTGAGAAAAATAACAAACGCTTTACAACGACCCAGGTTGCCCGCATTATTTGTGAGACAGCCAAGGCTCTTGATTACGCCCACGCATGCAAAGACGAGAACGGTAATAATCTGAATATCGTCCACCGTGACTGTACGCCGCACAACATCATGGTGACGATGGATGGTCAGGTCAAACTGATGGACTTCGGTATTGCAAAAGCCGCAAGCCGTGCCACAAAAACGCGCGTCGGTACGGTTAAAGGCAAGAGCAGCTACATGAGCCCGGAGCAGGCCAAAGGACAAAACCTTGATGGCCGAAGCGATATGTTCACACTCGGTACCGTCGGTTGGGAAATGCTCACGGGACACCGTCTGTTCAAAGCCTCCAGCGACCGCGATGCCATCCTGAAAATCCTTAAAACACCAACAGTCCATCCGAGTGATCTCGATGCCAATGTGCCAAGAGAACTCGGCGATATCATCATGCTGACGCTGCAAAAAGACCGCGATATGCGCTATGCCACATGTGGACAGCTTGCAAACGCTCTTGAACAATATATCTCACAACATGGTGACGGCTCCGACCAAAGCCTCGGCATCGTCGTCCAGGCTCTGCTCAACAAAAATGGTCATCGCATTGCCGAACTTCCGGATTATGTTCCTGGCTATTCCAAATATGAAGTCACGGAAAATGGTGATTTCAATCTTAAAGATAGTGCCCCCGCTTCCGCACCTCAACCCATGCCGATGCCTCAGCCAATGGCTTCTCAACCCATGATGGCTCCCGTATCCAATGCCACTTACCCAGGCTTGACTTACGATCCTACAGCGGCTTCTGCACTTCCACAGCCTAAACCCTGGGGACTTATCATCGGTTCTGTCCTTATCCTTCTGCTCGGTGCAATCTTTATCGGCGGTGCGCTTTACTTCCGCTCCATCGAAGTGACGCCTAATGTCACATTTACTTATCCTGAATCCAGAATCAAAATTAAATCCAAACCCGATGGGGCTACCATTACGCTGAATGACCAGAAACTCGATGGCAAAACACCACATTCCTATAAAGCCAAACTCGGCGAAGCCATGGAGATTAAATTCGAACTCGATGGCTACGAACCCGTGACCATTAAGCGCGAAGCAAGACTCCTCGATCAAACAGTTTCCGTCGATCTTATGACCATCGAAGAGGCGCAACTCGCCAAAATGGATGCCTTCAAGGCTCTCATCATTAAAACCACACCTGAAGACGCAAAAGTCATAATTAACGGCGAAGACAAAGGAAAAGCGCCTGTAACACTCGAAAACGTCAAATTCGGTACCAAGCTCGAAATTGAAGTCGAAGCTGATGGCTATGAATCCGAAAACAAGGTCATCTTCGCTACCAAAGACCTTGAATCCAAAAATGGTGAAGTCGAGCAGTTGATTGAACTCGCAGCAGCTACGACCAAAGGCGGCAAACACCAACCCGCCAAAAAAGCAGATAATGCAAAGCCAAAGCAGCCTAAAAAGCCAGCTCAGGCCGCAGAATCCGGTAGCGGTACACTCACGGTCAAAGCCAAACCCTGGGCCATCGTATCCATCGACGGTGCTCGCGTAGGTAATACGCCCATCAGCAAGAGAAAACTCAAAGCAGGGTCCCATAAGGTTGAACTCAACCACCCAGCCAAACAGAAAAAAGTCAATAAGACAATCAACCTCAAAAATAACCAGAATCTCGAACTCAATTACGATTTCAATGCCGATAAATGGCTCTAATCCAATTTTGATCCTTCTTTCACTCGCCACGGCTTTTGGTATCATTTTATTATTCGTCGTGACGAGTGACGGATCGTCCTACACACAGCGTGTTGCCGAGTTTTCGGCAACATCTAAGCGACCTTCCGCGCATTACCGCCTGACAGGTACCCTCTCTGATTCCGCCTCAAATCTGCGTTTGTGCGAAGATACCACATGTATCCCTATCGTGATCACGCCTCGCACGAAACAACCTGATCTTGCTGTGCCTGGAAAAGATGTCGTGATCTTCGGAACATGGATTCACGATTCCATCGAAGTTTCGGAAGTCATTACGCCCTGCCATCACCCCAACCTATGACATGTGTCCTCTTCACCATTCTCATTTTTGGCTTTCTTTCTCTTTTTTGGTACCAAAAACACTCTTCTCGCCGCGCCATTTATTGCGCCATGATCTGCTTTGGTGCCTTTATTTTTCTAGCCATACTGACCTTTGACGACACACGTCCTTTGCTTCACAGCGCCTTCGGCCCCATCGCCGCCGGATTATTTTTATGGCTTACGTGGCTTACCCCACATGCAACCGCACACCCCCAGAAGCACCCCGCATCCCACCTTGCCACGCGCATGATGATCTTATGGTGCCTCGCCGAAACGCTCAAACTCATTGATCTTTCAGTTCCTTCAGAATCCCTTTCAACGCTCACACATCCCTTTGCGCCAATCCACATCTGGACATCCATACTCGGCCGTTTCACGCTCATCCTCGCCTTGTGCGAAGCGGCTTTTGATCAAACTTTTCCACGCACTCCCCTTTTGGCCGGAACTTTCCTTCAAGCCATCGCCATCTTCACGGGCATCATTTGGGCGCATGATGCCTGGAACTCTGCCTGGAACTGGGATCCCATTGAAACGCTCGCGCTCATCACACTCATCGCATCTTCCGCCGCCACGCTTTCTCGACGACGCTTATGGTTTTGCGTCACAGCCATCGCAATCATCGCCACACGCTTCGTCACAGACGGCGCACTTGCAACGACATCACAACACAGCTACGGCATTAATCACCCTCTGCTCCTTGCGTTCTACCTCGCCTTCCTCATCACGGTAATCGCCTGTTTGCTTCATTCTCGTGATGTGGGAAGTCTCCCCCTACGCGGCTATTTTCCTGTTGTAGGGACGTTCCATAGAACGTCCCTACAGGAAAATACGCCGCTACCCCCTCAGCGGGGGCAAAGCCCCCGCAACGCCCCATGTACCAGGCCAAACAACGTGGGTAACAATCATGCCTTGTTACAAAACCAGACGTGTTCCAATGACACACAAAACAACGCTTTATCATCAAGAACAACCATATTCATAGAACAATGCCGCGTATTTTTATCCAATACCGCTGCCTATATGCTCACACTCCTATCCGTCTTAATATTATTCGGCTACTTTTCTAACGCACACACGACAGCAAACGTTTTTTGTATTCTTTTTTTCATTTTTGCCATCTTACATTTTCATACTCGGTTACAATGCCTTGCCCATATTATTTTGCTTTTTATATGCTATATTCAACCTCTTTCCCCGACAACGACATACACGCTCACACCGCTCTCACACACGACAGTTGCAGGATCCACTTCACTCCTATCGATTGATCGATCTGAACCACTCGCACACGCGACAATACGTATCGACCAAACATCAAAAACTATCTCATTCGACCAAACGTCAAATCAACCCCGTGAACGAGCCCTACTGCTTCATAAACATCACCTGTGGCGCATCCATACAGACACTTACACGCCTTCCATGGGCCTCGTCACCCACTTTACAGACATCACTTTTTTTGTAATTTGGTTATTTTTTGCCTTATTGAGCTATTGTATCCTATTCTATAAGATGTGCGCTGACACGCGACCTTGTTGCGCGTCAATCAAGCACAAACACAGCCATTTGCACTAAATATGATGAGGTATTCTATGAAAAAACTTCTTCTAACCATGTCACTCCTCAGCCTGATCAGTCTAAGCTGTGCCTTCAAACCATCGTCGAATCAGCTCAAACTCGATGGAACATATTCGCCCAATGCCGCTGCAGAAGCCATTTTTGAACAAATCAAAAACAATAAAATGGATGCATCTCTCTTTGATTCAAAGATCACTGCTGACGAATTCGAAGGCGTGCTACTCTCTACACAGACTTGTTCCGCCTATCCCGATAAAAAAATACCCATGCTCGGCGAATGTCCACCGCTCGCAGAATTGCTCAATCCCACAGATCCACCGCGCATTTTTGAACTTACTGATATCCAACGCACGGAAATCGCAAAACGTCTCATCCGACATCCTCATGAACACGTGCGTGCCACGGCAATCATCTATCTTTTATCGGACAAAACGATTCCGACACAAGTAATTGCGGACTACCTTCGCCTTCATGAAAAATCCGATTTTGTCCATTTTAATGCGTTGCGCTATATGTTGCTTGCAGCCGACAATGTGACACAAAGCCGATATCAATCGGATGCCATGAAGCCTTATCTGGCTTTCCTCGAAACCATCCAAAATCCTTTTGTCCGCGTCTACGCAATTGAACGCGATATGACGCCTGAAGAGATGGCCAACAACGCTCCCAATACGACAAAAGGTGTGACGGACATTATCCGAGAACCTGGCTATGTCACCGATAAAGAATCCGAAGCACTCGTTCTATTGCTGGCTCGCTGTACGCTTGATGACGCCATTCAGTTAGATACAGAATTATGCTATGCCTATCAGGTCATGGAATCCCTTCCGGATGATTCAGAACGTATGCTCCCCGAAATGCAGCTGCCAAAATTCGAACGGCTCATGGCAAATCCATCACCGCTCGTCCGAGGGTTTACCATGTCGTCCTATGCCTTGACGGCCTTGACGGCCACGCATCCTGTGCCTGTTAGCCTCAACATGGTTTTGGATAAACTCAAAAAAGAAAGTTCAGCCAAAGCCATTCTTTATACATTTACAGCACTCGAATTATTTAAAGATAATCCCGATGTCAAAGAAGCCATCGAGAGTTTCAAAAATCATTCAAATACACTGATCAGCCGAACAGTTGTCAAAATGTATGAAACTCAGACTGAATCACTTTCAAAAGAACAAATTGAAGCCATGCTCATGGCATTGACCGCCTGTCAACCCGATGGAGATCTAAATATTCCTGCCGATTGTGAGGCAATGAAAAAGTTTAGAGAAGCAGGAAATAGCATTTCCCCCGAAATTGCACTTCCCATATATCAAGCCCATCTAAAGGATGAAAATGAAACAGTGCGTGCCGTTTCGTACTATGCTTATCTTTCTGCTGCCATGTCACTTGAAGTGACCAATGACCTCGAAACAATTGTCAATCAGGGATTCGAGGATCCATCGCTATTTGTACAAAAAATGGTTGTATTTACCTCCGTTTTATATGACAAATTATTTCCGAACCCAGCTTTTGACAATATCATCAAAAAAGCACTCAGTCACAGCGATATGCGCATTCGCCTTATCGTACGTGATGCCCGCGAAGCCTATATGAATACGCTCGGCCAGACAAATTAATTTCACATTTCAACCACACGTTTGCTCGTTTCAACCTGGATTCTCAAGCTAAACATGACGATGTGGAAATATGCACGTTCAGTTGTTCGTATGTTTTTATCTATACACGCAAAGTTTGTAGATAACGCATTATATAAAGCCCGTAGGGCTTTGGGCGAGTAGCCCCCGGCAACGCCGGGGGTAAAAGAAAAATCAACCCATATAAACCTCGTTAGAGGTT
>JAFOHE010000049.1 GCA_017421975.1 Pseudomonadota bacterium | reverse complement strand
GTTGCCGGGGGCTACTCGCCCAAAGCCCTACGGGCTTTATATAATGCGTTATCTACAAACTTTGCGTGTATAGATAAAAACATACGAACAACTGGACTTGCATATTTCCACATCGTCATGTTTAGCTTGAGAATCCAAGATGCAAAACAGCATGAAACAACACACCGCGTATGATGCTTTGCATCATAGCGGTGTGCGGTCGGCGTATTTTTCGACATGTCGAAAAATAGCCGACCGGCCGAAGCGTATGGGCACAGCCCATAGCGAAGGCTCACTTACGCAAGCGGGATGTCACCGATCCAACGGCGCAATTTTTGATCGACAGTACCTTGTTCCCCGCGGACAATAAACCGCGCAATCAATCCATCATACACCCCAGTCACACGCTCTCCTGGCATATACCCAGTTTCGAGGCGATAATCGGGATCAGCCATGAAGGGATGATCTGGCCACTCGGCCCCCTCAAACGCAGGCATAACAGCGGGCCCCGTTGCATTAGCAAACAGGCGATATTCGACGACATCGACAGGCTTAGGCACATCATTTGCCATACGATTCAATTCGTCGCACTGTCCATAACACGCCAATTTGATGGCCATGTGTACAAGATCCACTCCGGTTGCCATTTCAGTGACGCCATGTTCAACCTGCAATCTAGGGTTCACTTCAAGCAAATGTATATTACCATTGTCATCGACGAGCGTCTCGAGCGTTCCCCAGGAGCGGTAATGTAATTCAGAGAAGACGCGTTCAACCTTTTTGACGAAGGGCAAGAGCCACGCTTCGGCCTGAAACGGGACATGTCGTTCGAGCCATTTCTGGCAATGTTTTTGCGCTGAACAATCGCGAATGCCGAGGACTTTGACACATCCGGCACCATCCCCGAAGAGCTGAAACTCAATGTGTCGTCCCACGATGAGCGGTTCAACATAAAACTGCGAAGCGGGCTCGGTACAGATGAGACGCGCACGTGTATCCAAAAGAATGTCTTTGTTCCTGCAAGGGAAAACGCCTTTGCCGCCGCCGCCCGTACGGCGTTTCAGAACCCATGCATCCATCGGCTCTGTTCGAAGGCGTGTCTCAAAATCGCCATCATCACAGCGTATGGCACGATGTTCAAGGCCGAGCGGTTGAGAGAGCAAACGGAGCGTTTCATATTTGTCACCAAAGACGTAAAGGTGTGGTGTCGAAGGTCCTATATAATGGATACCAGCGAGGCGACATTGCTGTGCAAAATAGGGGTCTTCGCTCAGAAATCCCCATCCTGGCAATATCGCTTCGCAATGGTGTTGTCTTGCCGCTTCGATGAGATTGGTCGGATTTAAGAACGCATCACGTGAAGCGCCTGTCATCGCGACTTCATCCGCAGCGCCGCGCACGAGCGTAAGTGGGTCATCCATCGCCATAGCGACGACTGCACTCGCTCCGAGTTCATGTACACCACGTATAAGCCGCATGGCACAATCGGCACGATTTGCAATCAATATTTTTTGGTACATACGCTCATTCTCCGAAACAAACAGAGGCATTCTCCCCCATCCAATGCACGCCTTTTTACTCGACATTGGCAAAACCAATCGCTATTTTTCCATACCTCATTTTTGAGGCGAGCGATCTGGGGGATCGTGTACAACAGAATTTTCTGGAGATAAAATGAAACCTAAATACTGGCTTTGGATTTTTGCTATTTCCTTTTTGTTCCACGCCTGTAGCGAGGCAACGACTGAGGAAACCGCCAATGGAACAAACAAGCCGTCAGAGAACGATCAGCCGGAAACGACCGTTGATCTTTGTCAGCAAATCAGCTGTCCCTTTGGATGCGCCGCCGGTACGTGCGTCGATTTTCGTTCCGACGTCAATCATTGCGGTCAAGCCAATCACAAGTGCACAGGTCAAACTTCATTTTGTAAGAACGGTATGTGCGTTCCCGATTGTACAGGGGATGGTACCAAAATATGCAAGGGGCTGTGTATTGATACAACAAACAATACGAGCAACTGCGGCAGATGCGAACATCACTGTGCAGACAATATGGTTTGTGCTTCCTCTACCTGTATTTGTGCAGATAATTACGTTGACTGTAACGGCAACGAACTCGATGGTTGCGAAACATTCTCCGACGAATGCGAATGCACCCCTGGCCAAACACAATCCTGTTACACAGGTAATCCTGCAACACTTGGCATAGGCGTGTGCCACGCCGGAACACGCACGTGTAAAGAGGGTGGATATTACGATTACCAATGCAAAGGCGAAATGACCCCCGGACAAGAAATTATCGGCAACGGTCTCGATGATGACTGTGATGGTGCCATCGACGAGGGCATCAACGAAGATGCAGATGGCGATGGCTGGACAATCGCGCAAGGTGACTGTTGCGACAGCTATCTGACATGCAAAGCCGATGAGCCTGCGAAGATCAATCCTGGTGCCATTGATGAAACAGGAAACCAGATCGACGATGATTGTGACGGTATCATTGATAATCCGAAACCCGTAGCAACGTGTTCATCCACAACTTATCAACCAGTTGCGAATGCCCAAGTGACGTCAACCGACGCCTTAAAACTGGCCCAGGCTATGGATATATGCACGGCCTCAACAACCGAAGGGTATGGTCTGATTCAGGCAGAACTTCTACACGCCGACGGCTCCCCCCTGGAAAAAACGTGTAATACGACACTTTGCGGCTCGACAACACACATTTCGCCGGCGGAGCAAGTGTCCATCAGTACGCGCTTTGGTGCCACCTTGCCGCCCATGTCAGGCAGCACAATGGCGGTTTTGTCATCTGGCAAAGCCCAAGGTAAAGAGAACACCAGCACTAAAGACTGTATGGGCAGCGAAGTTAATGTACCACAAGTCTATCTTGATGCCCATGGCGGAAAACTCCCCGTCAGCACCATTTGCAACAACACACGTTCCGGCACGAAAGCCAATGATTCCATCATGCTTCGACTCAAACTGAAAGCACCTAGCAATGCAGCTGGCTTCAAGTTTAAATTTAAGTTTTTCTCAAAAGAGTATCCAGGCTATATCTGCAACGACTACAACGACTTTTTCCTTGCACTTCTCAACTCGCAGCATCCAGACATTCCTAAGGATCGCAACATTTCGTTTGACAGCAACGGCAACCCCGTTTCCGTGAACAATGCATTCTTTACAGAATGTGACAAAACTGCCTGTACAAAAGATGTCGGATGCAGCACATGTGAAGACGGCATCGGTTCTGTCTCGGCATACGTGCAGGACACGAAAACTGCGGGTGCAACACGTTGGCTTCAGACCTCGTCCCCCATCATGGCTGGCGAAACATTTACGCTTGATCTCATCGTTTTTGATGCAGGCGATTTTGAAGCAACCACGTCTCGTCCACAGAATACGACAGGGTGGGGACACCAACGAGACTCCCTCGTTCTCATCGATAATTTTGAGTGGACGACTGCACCGACAAAATTGCAAACGATTATCTACTAAATGACCTTTAAATCTTCCCTTTTGATTCATTTTGAGGAATATGTCACCGTGCGTCTTCGTCTATTGGAGACGCTTGTTTGACATTTTCCTGATCATAACGATCAGCTGATATCGTTTGCATCTATGTTTCTGACTATATTTAAAGGAATACTCGTTGGTCTTGCTGTTGCCATACCCGTTGGCCCTGTAGGTCTATTCTGCCTCGAGCGAACGACGAGTTGTGGTTGGAAGACAGGTCTTGCCTCGACCGTGAGTATGAATTTTGCCGACTTGTTCACTGCGCTTCTCGTTCTCGTGTGTATGGCCCTTGCCAGTGAACTGACAGCCGAGTATGGCTATATCGTCAAGATCATTACGGGACTTATTTTTGCGGGAATTGGAGGCTTACTCATCGCGACCCGCCGAGACAAACCGAAACCCTATACGCCAGCCCAACTCGCGGCAACAGGCGTGACAACTTTTCTTCTTTCGATCTCACCGGCTACGGTTGCGATCATGCTTGCCCTTTTTCCGCTTTTCAATATCACGGCTCAGTACGGCCTTCCCGGAACGCTTGCCGGTGTTTTTATCGGCAGTGCCATCTGGAGCATCGTTATTTTGTTAGGCGGTCATTATATTGGCAAACATCTCAAAGAACATCTATCGACGATGAAACTCGTTGCAGGCATTATTTTTGTACTTCTAGGCCTTACAAGTGCATTTTATCAGTTTTTATAACGACATTTCCGGATGACAACATTCGCTTAGTCGTTCTTCATCATCTACCTTTCGCAAACGTCATTCGTCTCAATCCTATTATGGAGTATCCCTATGATGTCCTCTCAGACACCGTCGAAAGACCCAGATCAATTCAAAGCATCATCTGAATCTTCGGCGGAAGTTGCCTCATCTTCGGCAGTCCGGGCGACGTTTGACAAGTTTGATTTTTCCCTTGATCCGACATCATTTGGCATAGAAAACGAGCTGTGCATCAAACCGTCACATTCGGAAAGTGTTGCGGAGATGATGAACCGTCCGCGCGACACACCTGTCAAACCATTACTCAAACCGATCAGCAGTTCAAATTCTGAGAATCCGGCACCGCTTCGTCCACAAGCGCATGCCCTGATGAATCCAAACACCGCCGAAACATTTACAGCCCATCGTTTTGGCAAATACATCATTGATATTCCTCTGCCTCATCCAGACCGCTTCAGGATAACACGCCCCACGCGTGAGCTGTATTACCAGACATTCAGAATTCCTTTTTTGTGTATTTTTTTGTCTGGCCTATTTTTCATTCTCTGGCTGACCATGCAGCAAACGTTTTTCGGCATAGCATCTTTATTATGTATATGCATCACAGTGACGCTCCTTATACTTCATTATCCAGCCTTTCTATTGCCTCGCCATGCCACGCCCCAGGAAGCTGCAGAAACACTCTTGCGTCTTCGACGATATCGTTGTTTATTAACAGCGACATCCATCATCGCCACACCAGCTGAAGCAGACGCAGACACCAATCTTCAAACGCTATGGCATAATACCTTACCGCCATGGCCCCAAGCACTTAAAGCCCGTTTTTGTCGCCCAGTACCCTTCAAGACCCATCTGGCCGCCGGAGGAATCCATGCACGTTCAGCCATTCTACTCATCGAACAGGGAACGATATATTATCTTATCCCCGTCGTTCACCTCATGAACGGTTGGTATGTCACGGATCCGACCATGACGCCTCACCGGATACCTAAAACACAACCTTAACATTAGCTGTCGCATACAAAATGTTTGATTCTATTTATCTTCTTCCGAATTCAACAGCGACATTTATTCTGACGATTGTCTTCACATGCATTTTTACTCTCATCGTCATAGTATTTCTCATTCATATCAATCTATTTGTCGGACTTACGCTGTCACAATGGATAGATAAAATCCGAAACAAGACGGATGCCGCCAGCGCGACGACCCTAAAACACATTCGAAAACACCTTGAAATTCTTGCTCACGATGTTCTGAAACACCGTTTTCTCGGTCTTCGCTCCCTTGCTCTCTCGATTCAAAAAGCCGAAAGTACGCATGAGAAACTAACATCTGAACAGATTGACGATATTCGCGAGGAAGTTTTTCGTTTGTGCGGCGTACGCTCCGCTCCCAGTGACCGTTTGTGGCAAAAATGGTGGGACACCTTTAAAGATATCCACCACCTCGCACACCATACCGTACTTTCACCCATCGTCGATCCCATGCTGAAATGGACATCTTATGTCATGCTCCGTCTGCGCAGGATGTTCTTACTTTACATTACTCGAGACCAAGCAGAAGCTTTTACTCCAGAAACGCTCAACAAACTCGGTCTTGAAAAATGCGGTGACGTCTATACGAAGATTTTGGAATTGACAGAATGTTGCGGCATGGTCATCGATATTCAAGCCATTGTCCATGATGCCCTTGATTCCCTTCAAGCTCAAACAGGGCGCCAGAATGCAAAAAATTACATTGAAATTGAAATCCTTGCCGAAGGCAAGTGGTTATGCCCAGCTGCTTCACAAACATTGACGCGTTGCCTTTTGCGCATTTTGGACAACGCCATGTCACAAACAGGTCACGTCCTTATTCAAGCAGAAATCACCCAAGATGATCTTTTGGGACAAACCTATCTCACCTTCCGCATTTACGACACGAATGCTATCATTCCAGAACCAGTTCAATACGGCCTCGGCCTTCGTGGTGTGCATCAAGAAATCACTGAATTTGATGGTGGTTTTCGTTTTCGTCTCGAAGAAAAGGGAGACTATCGCAAAGCAGCCATTCTCTCTGTTCCAGTCACCCCCTATAAAGCGATAGCCGTTGAACGCGTAAGCAATTGGCGTCGCGTCATCTTTATTCTGGCAAATGCCCTTTCGATATTTTTTATCATACTGACGATCAGCCGCATCATTGGTGGTCCACCTGTAGAATTTGCCGGTAAAGGCATGACAGTCATTGAATTTCCAGTAGAAGTCGGTCATGAACTCATTATTCCACTTTGTAAAGGTGGAACAAATGTAAAAGCTACGCTAGATATCGACGATAATGCAGCATGTTGGGAAGGCAATTGCTCATTATATGGCGTCTTAGAGGAACTAAAAGCTTGTGCCTCAGGTTTATCTTCGCCTGGTTGTCCAGGTGAACTCCGATGGACACCCCAATTTGAAGATGGTCAAAGGCTCGGTAAAAGTTACGAGATCACAGTCAACTGCATTAGCGAAGGTCCGCCGAGAAGCGAAACAACAGATCATATACGTCTCCTGGTTTCGCGTCCGAATAAGGCGCCAGAAGTCATTCAAGTACAGATCGAAAACATAACATCTGGCATTACAACAAATGTCAACAAAGGCCCCGTGGGCGTAGCAGCAAATGACGAACTTTTTCTTCATGCCGTCGCCATTGATCTCGACTCCGATCTCATACAATATACCTTGCACATGCCAAACGGCAATGTTCTCTCATCCTTCGACGGCATATTTCCCATAAAACCCGAATGGGAATTATTTGCCTCCTGGAATGCAGAATTGGAGATTTCGGACAACATCGCGCCAGCTATCTCTATTCCCATCCAACTTCGCGCCACGAAACTTCATCCCATAGCCCTGCGTGATATATCCGTCTGGCATCATCAGACCAACGTCTTCGTCGGCTGTTATAGTATTACAGAGACTCAACATATCTGTAATTTTGACACAGCCATTTCAAACGATATCAGCATTACCGCTTGGTTTGATCCACTGCTCAAGCGCATTCGTCCAAAATTCATCTTTGAATCAGCCGAGACGTTTAATTACGATGTCAAATACTATCCAAAGAACGAAAAAGTCCCAGAAAGCCAAATTGGTGACCAATGGGAATTCTTAAATACCGAGACGGGGCAGACAATTGCATTTATTGAGCTCATGAGTATTGAAAAGACCGTTAGGCCAGGCATCTACCATTTTGTCTTTAATAGCATGACTAATCCGGATTATACACAATCCAAAACCAAAACGACGAACTTTCCCATTTCCCTGCATATCACAGATCTTTCTAACCGCCTGCCTGAATACTCGTCTTTTGTGTTGTTCACCTACAATGGTTATGGGCGTTCGGAAGCTTCATTTGTCTCCAAGCATATCAAACTCAAGGAATATGATTCAGACGAATATGCCTCTGAGGGTAAAACCTTTACGACATTTTACAGCACAAATAAAGATCGCGTATTAAAACCATCTTTTGGCAAATTCTCGTGTAGTCATGCAGCATTTGAATCAGCCTTTGATCCAATTGGTTTCAAACACAATTCGGCGGGCTGGCGCATCGATTTTCGCCTCAAACGTGGCTGTATTCCTGGCCTCACATCACGTCTTGACAGCCGTGACAGACTTTGTTCCCTAGAAGTGTTTACAGACGCCGAAAAGACTTATTCTGAAACCATTTGGATCACCCTTGAAGATCGAGCATGTGCACCGATTATTGACCACTTGGAACTTGTTTCCACCCCCGAAGAACTCGCGCAAAATGATTTTAAATGGCAATTTCGTATCCTTGATAGCGACGGCGATCTTAAACCCGAAAAAATCGAATTCTCAGGAAACAACGATTTTGGCCTTCTCATCGAACCGGATCAAACCTATCCAGGTTCAGCCTATCGTGGGATTTTTAAAACACAAGGCGAGTGCCTTAAAACACAGGAAGAATACACGCTATTTGCTCAAGACGACACAGGACTTTCTGTTAAACGACGGATAACCCTTCCCCTCACATGTCCACCACTCATACATTTAGAAAACGATGCTCATGAAGTACACATTGATGAAGGCCAGGAACTAAAACTCCCACTAAAATATGAAAATGACGTTACGCCGCATCTCACCTCATCTATCGGCCGAATCGAAAAAGGAGTTTTTATCTGGAAAGCGACTTGTCACCATGGTGAAGCCCCCATTCATGTTTCGATTACAGGAGAATCAAAGACCCGTATTGGTGCTCCGCTCAATTTCGATATATACGTCCAACACTGTTTCCCGAAATTCGTATTACAAACAGACAGCGATATTCATGACACCTCACAGCTCGTGATTCCTAATGGTCAATCCAAGACGCTCAATATATCGAACACACAAGGTAATCTCGGTCAATACATCTATGACGGTCATTTAGAATACGATACACCAAATATCACCATCACCAGTGATCTGAGTGACACATGGAAACTCACCATACAATGTCACGACGATGTATCAGAAAATATTCTCTGGCTCAACGCCCAACCAGGTGATGGACTCACCGAGAATTTTCCATATCACGAACCACAGAAGCTCCATATTCGCTGCGTTCCGCAATAAGCGTGATGCCTACATCCTGAAACTTCAAAAAAGCATTTGGCTTTTGCATCTGTGTGTCTACAATTCCATGCCATGTTGCCGCATGATTTGTGGCCATTTGTTTTACGATACTTGTCTTTCGCTGGTTTCATAATGAGTCAGAACGATAAAAAAAACAACTAACGCCCCTACCATTAACATCACCCAGAGTTCATCGGATCAGACCTATACGGTAGAAACAGAGAACCTTCCCCCCGTGTTACGCGGTAAACCCTTTTACCCAACCAATGAGTTTATTTTGTTTCCCGATGATGTTGCTGTTATTACGCAACTTTCAATGGACAACCGACGTATCTTTCATATCGCAGAACATGAACTTTTTGAATGTGTCCTTGCCTTTGTCGACGATCCATCCAAACCGATTTCAGCAGATGAGCTTCCGATCGTGGGCAGCCTCTTGCGCATCATCAAGATCGAAAAGAATAAAGATCAGACGAATAAATATACTGTTCGCTGTGTAAAACGTATTCTCATCAATGAAATATCACACGATCCTGAATCCAAGATTAACCGCGTCATGATTGCAGATGCCAAGGAGGTGCCATTTCCTACGATTGGCTCTGCCCTTTTCGAAGCCCAGGGCAAAATGCGTCTCATACGTCAACTTGGCCGTCAACTCTTCGACGCCATTCCCTCGCCGACCGCCAAAGAAATGATCCGCATCCTTGAACGCGACAATGCCGAAGCCGGTTCTATCTGTGATAAACTGCTACGAACGATTGATATTATGCCAAAGGAGCGTGCCGAAGGCTTCAAAATTCTCAATATATCCCAACGGATCGACTTTACCTTGGGCGTCCTTACAGAACAACTCAAGGGCGTAAAAATCATGTCAGAAATCGCCCAAAAAGTTCGTTCTGAAATGGAAAAACAACAGCGTGACTATTTTTTGCGCCAACAAATCAAAGCCATCAAAGAACAACTTGGTGAATCAACAGAACCTCAAGCAGATACGGATGATCTGAAAAAACAGCTTGATGAATTGCAAGCGAGTGAAGAAGTCAAAGCAGAGTGCCAAAAAGAATACAATCGTCTACTTCAAATGGCACCGTCAAGCTCCGAATACAACGTTGCACGCAATCATCTTGAAGTTCTTCTTGATATGCCCTGGCAAATCTACACGGAAGACAATCACGACATTATGCGTGCCCGCACCATTCTTGATGAAGATCATTTTGGTCTCAAAGATGTCAAACAACGCTTATTGGAATTTTTAGCCGTCCGAGCCTTAAAACCAGACCTTAAAGCCCCAATTATCTGTCTCTACGGACCTCCAGGCGTCGGCAAAACAAGCTTGGGCAAAAGCGTTGCTCGCGCCCTCGACAGAAAATTCCACAGACTTAGTCTAGGCGGCGTCCATGATGAAAGTGAGATACGTGGGCATCGAAGAACGTATGTGGGCAGTATGCCCGGACGTATTATTCAAGCACTAAGACGTGTCAAAACCATGAATCCTGTCATTATGCTCGATGAAATCGACAAACTTGCCTCCGATGTTCATGGCGACCCATCAAGTGCATTGCTCGAAGTCCTTGATCCCGAGCAAAATGCGTCCTTCTGTGATAACTACATTGAACTGCCCGTCGATCTGAGCCAAGTGCTCTTTATTACAACGGCCAATTCACTTGATACAATCAAACCAGCGCTCCGCGACCGCATGGAAATCATTGAAATCCCCGGCTATACGAGCATCGATAAGCATCATATCGCCGTCGATCACCTTATTCCCAAGCTCTTGGCAGAACACGGCATTTTACCAACACAGTTGGCTTTTAAGCCTGAAGCACTCGATAAATTGATTGCACAATACACACATGAAGCGGGCGTAAGACAGCTTGAGCAACGTCTATCCGCTGTTATGCGCAAAGTGGCGACATCCATTGCAGAAGCGAAAAGCCTCAAAAAACGCGTCTCCAAAACGACGCTCTGTCCAAAACACGTCGAAACCTACCTCGGCAAACCACGTTATAACCACGAACACGCTCAAAAATACCCTCTTTCAGGCGTATCGACAGGGCTTGCCTGGACTTCTGCCGGCGGTGAAATACTCATCATCGAAACGACCATGGTTCCTGGAAAAGGACACATCGTCATCACGGGTAACCTGGGGGATGTCATGAAGGAAAGTATCTCAACCGTCATGACCGTCATCAAATCCAGAGCACCCAAATTCAATATTCCTAAAGAGACATTCGAGCAAAATGATATTCACGTCCATTTTCCCGCAGCTGCCACACCTAAAGACGGTCCATCTGCTGGCACAGCTATTTTCTGTGCCCTGCTGAGTCTTCTGACCAACAAAATCGTGCCTGCCAGCCTTGCCATGACCGGAGAACTCTCTCTTCGCGGACGCGTTCTGCCAATTGGCGGCTTACGCGAAAAAATCCTAGGGGCACACAGAGCTGGTATAAAAACCGTTTTGTTCCCCAAAGAAAATCTTCGCGACCTCGACGATTTACCTGAAGAAGTCAAACCTGATCTCACTTTTCATCCCGTCGAAACGATTGATGAAGTGCTTAAGCTCGTGTTTAATGCGCCGCAATTGAATGCTTCACAAAAGGCAACAAAGACAAATGCGCGTTCCAAAACCTCAAAAACCACCATTGAATCATAATGGTATTGCATCATAACGCACAACAATGTCATTATGATATAAACACTAAAGTCTCCACTCACGGAGGCTTTTTTATTGAAATTGTCACTCGATAACGTATCTAGGTAAATAACCGTTTCCCCAAAACTGGATGATTACAAACCCACATGTGGGCATAAATACATTTCCTTTATGAATCCTGCCACCACATCCTTTGGTAAACACTAAGATGTTCACAACACGAACATCACAGTATCTAATTACGCACATGAAATATCGTATTTACGTCCATCCTATTTGTCGTATGGCGGGAATAAAAATAAATAATACAGCAATACGGTATTTGCTATTTTCCCGCCACACACACGCTTCTTCTAACGTCGGATATCACGAATCAACTGATTTGGTTCTGGTTTTACATCTCCGATCACAATGGCATCAAGCAACATCGCTGATGCCTTTTCAGCTTTTTTCTCATCACGATAATAAACATTGAAGAGCGGTGTACCAGCATCTACTTTATCGCCGATTTTGTGTAATACTTCCAATCCGACACTGTGATCGATAGGCGCACCAGCGACTTCACGTCCTCCGCCCAGCACACAACTGGCTTTGCCCACTTCCTCACAATGATATCCAGTGACATAGCCACTCTTATTGGCCTTCACGACGGCCTTATCCTTTGCCACATTGAGCAACGTATAATCATCAACAATGCGAGGATCACCGCCTTGAGCAACCACATTTTTACGGAGTGCATCCAAAGCTTTACCCGATGAAATGGCGTTTGCAAGTTCTTCGCGCGCATCGTCAGGAGAAATACCTTTTGCAATGGAGAGCATCTCAGTGCCCAATGCATAACAAATCGCTTCATAATCCTTCGGCGCATTTCCTTTGAGCATTTCAATTGCTTCGATCAATTCATTGGCATTACCGACTGCCGTGCCGAGTGGCTGATCCATACTTGTAATACAGGCTCTGGTATGACAATTCATGGCATTACCAATGGAGATCATCGTATCAGCCAGTTCCTGCGCATCCTTTTGCGTCTTCATAAAAGCACCGGTTCCGACTTTTACATCAAGCACCAAGCCATTCAATCCCACCGATAATTTTTTGCTCATAATAGAAGCAGCGATCAAAGGAATCGAAGGCACAGTGCCGGTAACATCGCGCAATGCATAAAATATTTTATCAGCAGGCACGAGTGTGCCCGTCTGTCCAGAAATAATATAGCCGCACTGAGCGATCGCATTTTCAATCTCATTCTCATTCAAATCAACGCGGTATCCAGGGATCGATTCAAGTTTATCGAGCGTTCCCCCCGTATGTCCCAACCCACGTCCGGAAATCATAGGAATGACAGGCCCGCAAGCCGCGACCATAGGTGCAAGCGTCAAAGAAACCTTGTCACCGACGCCACCAGTAGAATGTTTATCAACTTTGAAATGGTCACCTAAGCCACACAGTGACATGGTATCACCACTATGAAGCATCGCATCTGTGTACGCCACGAGTTCTTCGCGTTTCATACCACGAAAATAAACAGCCATAAGAAAAGCAGCGATCTGATAATCAGGCACTTCTTTTCGAACAACAGCGTTTACAAACCCTCGGATATCCGACGCATCTATCGTTCTACCATCTCTTTTTGCTTCGATAAGATCTACAACGCGCATTTTACACTCTCCATCAACGCTCAGAACCCATCCGTTATCCATGTTACATGAGAGAAAACAAACATGCCTCTACCAGTTACGTATGTCTTAATATACATTCATTGAACGGCATCATTGTTTCACACAGCACGGATCATTTTTTTGCACACCATGTGCAATCATCTATTTCTATATTGTTTTTGCCTGAATGAAACTACAAAAACGAACGAAAAAACAAAAAAGAGCGCTATGTCATTGCACCAGAACCATAAAACACGGTATTTTACTTACATACACTTACAACCAGCATCATCATAATACTGATCATAGTAAAAAAAAAGCCATCCCGCAGGATGGCTAAAAGTACATGAAACGAAATCAAAGGGTAAGGATTCTACGAACACCTTCCGAGAGGAGACTGATAAAGTTTTTGGCAACTTTTCGTCCGCACTCCATGACTTCTTCATGATTTAATTTCGTAGCAGACAAACCAGCACCTTTATTGGTGAGGCAAGAAACACCAGCGACTTTCATACCCATGTGATTCGCGACGAGGACTTCTGGAACTGTGGACATACCGACAGCATCAGCACCCAATTTCTGAGCCATTCGCACTTCAGCGGGCGTCTCATATTCCGGACCATGGAAAGCAGCATAAACGCCTTCCTGCAAAGGAATATTCAAAGCGCGGGCTGTTTGTCGAAGAATATCCGTCATTTCTTTATTATAAGCTTCACACATATCAGGGAAGCGGGGGCCAAATTCATCTTCATTTGGGCCGACGAGCGCACTCGAAGCCTGCATGAAATTAATATGATCTGTGATAAGCATCAAATCGCCAGCATTGAAAGCTTCATTCACAGCACCGGCAGCGTTTGTTACAATCAAGCGACGGCATCCGAGACAATAAAGAATACGCACAGGAAATGTCACGCGTTTAAGATCACCACATTCATAATAATGGATACGTCCCTGCATGACGACGAGATCTTTTCCATCAAGGCGACCAAAGACGAGGTTACCAGCATGTCCTTTGACACTTGAAACAGGGAAGCCTTCGATGTCGGAATAAGGAATCACAACTTTATCCTCGAGCGCATCCACAAAAGCCCCAAGTCCCGATCCGAGAACAACGCAGAGCTCTACTTTTCGGTCACATTTTTCACGAATGTGCTGTGCCACTGCATTGGCGGCATCATAAATTTGTCCCATGTTTCTCTCCTTTATTGTTGGATACGATTTTAATGATTCTTTACATCTGCCATCAGATTTGGATAACAGATGTAAAAATCGGATTAACGTTGTTTCAATTCATAGATGCCACGTTCGGGTTTGGAGAGAATACCCTCATCACACCAACGACCGAGGAGACTGCTAATACGGGACTGGAAAGCCTTGTTTTCACGATGCTCGGCATAGGCACCCTGGCAAAGATATTCGCGAATTTCTTTCTGAGAAAGCGAACCATCATGGGCTTTAAGGATATCAATGACGGCATCACGAACTTTATCTTCATGAATTGTGGAATATTTGCCTTTGCGGCCGCGACCAGATGATTTCTTTTCTACGACAGGTTCTGCTGCAACAGCTTTAACCTTATTCTTTGAACCTGGTTTGCGACCACGCGTTTTTACTTTCGGTGTATCCGCTGGTGCTGCCGGCGCAAATTTGAACTCTTTTTTCGGTGCTTCTTCTACCACTGCCGCCGCTGGTGTCTTAATCTGAAATAAATCAAGAACCACTTTTTTTACGGCTTCAAGTTCTACTTCATCAAACTGATCAAGTGCTTCGTACACTCTATCTTCCACGGATTTTCTCGCACGAAGACGCGCAATTTCTTCTTTAAGACTCAATGATTTCGCCATTGTTTCCTCCATAATGTGTGTTAATAAGCATCCACAACACCTATTCTTGTCATCGACGCTTTCTTTTTTGCTTTGCATTTTCTAACCTTACTTTTTTTCTTTTGCAACTATTTTATTCTTAACACCATAAAAATATGTAACTTTTCTGCTAAATTCACCCCATACACGGCTTGATGTCTCATTTCATTTTTTAATCGCATGCTTTCCCTCTCCGTACAACCTTTTGCAGTACAGCCTTTTGTAGTCATTTGCCAGGCTTACGGCTGTATTAAAACTGCCTCGCTTTTCAATTGCACTCCCCATCACCACCATAACTGTACTTTTCTCAGCCCATGCGGCTATCCTTCACCAACATAATCAAATGCGCAACATGGCATCAGTTCTCAACATTAAACACTTACAAATTATGCAATCACGCCCCGTAACGCATCTCACTTTACCGCCACTTTTTGCCTTGTTGTCCCGAAAATCCGCCTCAAATGCGCATTTTTGTTTGTAATTCAGAATCATGTTTTGTATTTGTCTATGCGTTGGCTGACACTTTTCTGTTTGGAGCATTGTCATGAATTGCCTGAAATATCTCATACCTTCCACATACCTCATCGCCGTATGCCTCATGTCCGCATGTTCCGGAGACGACTACACTTGCGATGAATCTACCTTCGAACGTTCCTGTCTCAACGAGACAACCGTCGAAATCTGTACACATGGTGAAATCGCTCACTGGGAATGTTCCGCAAACCAGGTTTGCAAAACAAATACGTGCGAAGATCCCTAGTTTTTGCGCACACACTCTGAAGAACGAGGGGGTAGCGGCGTATATTTAATGTGGCATGGATATAAATGTACTGTATGGCTTTCGATCCTTCAGGCCACATTAAATATAGCCGCGCAGGGGGAGGCTTCCCCCCTCATCCCAAACGGAAGTGCGCTTTTCTGTCAATGTCATACGTCGTTCAAAATGCGCATTTTTCTTGCGCTTGTTTTGTATGAACCCTCTCTCTGCGATGCCACCGAGTGGTCACACATACAGCACCATCATTCATATATAATGATATTTGCGAGGTCTCAAAATGAAAATTCGAGCTCTGGTTTTCTGTATCATCCTTTCTTCCAGCCTCTTTGGCTGCTCTCGCGAAGACGATTCGGACAATACCAACTGTCCTGAAAAAGGTACGGCAACGTTCTGTAAGGACGGCGTCCTGACAACTTGCATCAACGGAACAAGCCATACGGAAACCTGCACCAATGACCGCATTTGCGTCAACGATACACAATGTGTTGATACGCGTCTGATATGCGACGAGGCCACCTACAATGTTACTTGTGGCACCGATCCACACGCTCAATCTGTATGCAAAGATGGCATCATCACCGAAGAAGCGTGTCCCGATGACGGTCTGTGCCAGGCCGGTCAATGTGTGCCATCCACGTGCACAGGCGATGCATGTGGTCAGGCAACGACGTGCAATGACGACGATCCCGTCATCTGCGACGAAAATGATGCCACTGTCCGCCTGATCTGCGTCCAGGGCAAGCGCATACCCGACCCCTGTCCATCCGCGAGGCCGACGTGTTCCAACGGCATCTGTCAGGATGCTTCCAAACCGACGCTCTGCGGGAACCGAAGAATCGACGGTGACGACGTCTGCGACTACCACGACTTCGGTGCCTACACATGCAATAATATCGAATCCCTCGATCATACTTTCAATTACGAAGGCACGCTCACGTGCAGCGACGACTGTTCCGAAATCACGACTGAAAACTGCGTCATCACGACGTGCGGCGACGGCATCCGCCAATCGAGCGAGCTTTGTGATACAGGCAAAGATGGCAAACCCATCCATTCGACTTTCCCGACGTGCTACGATTACGCCGATATCTCCAAACAGGGGCTTTCTTACGTTTCCGGCGGTGAACCCGGCTGCTCCAGAGACTGTAAAGGTTATAGCAAGGGCACATGCGTAATTGCCGACCAGCCCCGCGACGGCATTGAGATGTGTGAATTCGCCGAAATGACGACGTACGTCGATCCAACATCCAACGAGACCTGGCTTCAAGGCAAGCTCAACATCGTCGTCGATCCGGAACGCGTCGATGAATCCGACCTTTACGGGCGCCTCGTCTGCGGTCATGCTGAACTTCAGACTTACCTTTGGAGCTTCAAAGCGTCGTATCCGAATTTTGCCGTCACTGACGATGACGACGGCGATCCCTCGACTGTCCTGATGAACGCCTGGCTCAATCCTACGGGCTGGGGCCCCGGCACATACGACTGCGCCTTCCAGATTAACGCCAAACAGGGCAGCGGCGGCTTCTACAACTGCCCCATTCAAATGGGTTATCCTGGCGAAGAAGGCTTTGTCACTGAAGAAAAGTACCGCCAGTGGGTCGTCAATGCCACCGAAATCGTCGGCGATGTCATTGCTCACTGGACATTCGAATCCCTGGGTGAAAAGAACGACACCGTCGCATCCGCAAAAGCTGAAGAGGGCGCAAACGCCGCTTCAGCCGTACTGACGGCGACAGCAGGCACAAACGGCAAGACCGAACTCAAACTTCTCACAGGCGTCACCGGTTTTCCTACCGTCGCCATCTCGGCCGACGGCTGGAGCCCCGATACGAGCCTCGCCTCACCGCTCACGCAAAAACATTTCGTCGTCAAATTCAACACGAACGGCTTTGAGAACATCCGCGTCCAAATGTACATGGCGGCGAGCGGCTCAAACAGCGGCATGGTTGCCGCAACCTATACAGCAGGCACGCTTTCGGCCACCGCCGACAATTATTCGATGAAACACACGGATCGCTCCTGGGAACCCTGGTCCTTTGTCCTCGACAGTGCCCAGAACACCGACGTCACGCTCAATCTTTATAATTACGGCAATTCCGATACAAACGCGACCTGGCGCATCGATGAGCTTTACATCTTGGGAGACAAAATCAACTGATCCCGCGCAGGGACATTTTTTTGAGGGGGGAAGTGTCCCCCCACGCGCCTATTTCCGAGTGCTTCGCTGACGCGGTCTTTTAGCAAACACACGTTTTGACAACACATGGAAATACGGCGCGCCCCCCTCGCCGCGGGCTTCGCCCCGGACCCCAGGCACAACATGATGCTGCCAAACCGCTATGAGAGAGGATGGAGCAATGTCAGATCACAAGGAAACGCAGTTTGAACGCTGGCTCAAGGATCGTGCCGACGAAAAAAAGACCCCAGAACCCCCTGATTCGGCTATATCATCCCTTCCGACGCTCGATCGGACAGATGAACCCATTACGGATGCCCGTCATCTTGCACCGCCGCTTCTTAGCGGAAAACTGGCAACCTATTTATCGGAACAGAAACCGCGAGAATTCCACGGTGCTAACCGTCCGCTGATTTCCCCCAATGTGCCTCTGACGATCAATGACACAGAGACGCGTGCCGCGGTTGCCATGGCCGTCATTCTAACAAGCCATCTCACGCGTTTTGCCTCGACGACAATCTCAGAAACGGCACTTCTTCAGTTCAGAGATCAAATTCTCAAAACCTTCGGTGCCCACGACGCCGTGCGCCTTGAAATCGAGGCATACGACCTTCTCAATTGGTTTGCCGGTGCCATGAATGATTCCTGGGCTGTACACACCCCCGATTCGACGCGTGATGAAGACAAAGGTCTTCAGGATCACATTGCCGTCCTAAAGCGTGCTATCGACGAAAAACTCGATCTGGACATGAGTTACTACACAGGAACGCGCGGTGAATTTTCGACGCGGCGCATCACGCCCATCGAAATCAATGCCGAAAAATACCTGATTGCCTACTGTCACACGCGCAAAGAAAACCGCCGTTTTCGCCTTTCGAGAATCCTGAGTCTCAACTGGGTCAATCCCCCCCAATCTTCGCTCTTTGACCGTCTTACGGACGACGCATCCCCATTGGCAGATGCAACGCAAAACGACCACGTCGATGAAGCCCATGAAACGGCTCCAGCCATGCAGCCTTCTTCATTGACTTCGCCAATGACGACGGCACAACTCACCCCATCTGTCTGGGTACCTGATACACAAGCCGATGACGTGCGTAAGATGCGTGCCCGAAAGTATCAAGCCAAGGAAGTCTCAGCACCCGAAGTCCAACCGTCTGCCGTCCCTGAAACCCCACCCATTGCAGACGCTGTGTACACCCCATCGGATGCCGAAGCGCGCGCTCGTGTTTCGGAAAACACACATCAAAAGAAAACAGGAAAACGGAGCCCGAAAAAACCGCCCGAAAAAACGACGGGATTTTTGCCGGGCTTCGAGTAATTAAGCGTGAGAAATTGTTTTTTCTTCACCCGATTTTGTCTCTTCGACAGGCTGTGTCGCCGATTTGTCAACGGCATTGTCAAGGCTTTCGTTCGTGGCCTGTTTATCTTGTCCGACAGCCTCTATCGCAGGTGTAGAAGCAACTGCAGGCATATCGGTCATGCTCGCTGAATTGCGTCGTCGGCGGCGGCGATGCGGCTTCATGTGCTTCAAATTCCAAACAACGGTATATAACAAACCGTACGTCACATAATACACGACGAGGAAGAAAAAGGCCGTCGCTGGATCCAAAATAAAGCAGAGTGCTGCAAACAAACTCAGACCAACGCCGACAAAGATGTAATCCCCCACCGTTTTTTTGCCTTTCATCGTCTTGTATTTGACCGTAGAAACCATGAGAAGGCCAACAGCGATCGCGATACAACCAATCGTATTCATCTCGAAAGGCGTGAGGTTCGTGAACCCATGTTCGAGATATCTAGGACTATTGATAGCTCCCATGACAATTGCAGCCATACAGGCGGCACCACCTGGTGCGGGGATGCCCTTAAAAAACGTCTGAACACCTTCTGGCGGTGCTTCAACATTAAATCGCGCCAAACGAAGAATAGCACCGGCTGCAAAAACAAAAGCCGCAATAATGCCAAACCATCCGGCATTCGTAAGTGCAAAACCAAAGACGAGGATCGCGGGGGCTACGCCAAAACTCACAGCATCCGCAAGGCTATCGAGTTCCATACCAAACCGCGTTGAAGTATGCGTTGCTCGGGCTACCTTGCCATCAAAAGTATCAAAAACGATACTTCCAATAATGGCTAACGCCGCATACATCATCGTATCAAGCCGCTCTTGTCCGGACTGCGCCTGCGCCTGGAAACTCCATGCCATCGAAAGAAATGCACAGAAAACAGAACTCAGGGTCACGAGACTGGGAAGCGCAAAAACGGCTTTCTTCATTTTTTTTATTTTGGCCATAAAGATCCTTCAATAATGTTGTTTTATCCTCAAACCTTTTATGCAACGCGTCTCGTAAGCAATCGTCATGGTCTACATGACATATCTTTTCGCCGACGACAAGTTACCCAAAAGCCTGCGAGGTATCTATGTTGTCTCAGAACGCGCGTCATCCTTGTTTTCTGTTTTGACAGGCGTCCATCGCGTTTTGTCCCGAGCATCTATTTTTAGCAATGTTTTATGCATCAATTGATCGAGCGCAATATGATGCCCGTTGGCAAAACAAATGAGGACGAGGAGAAGATCGCCCAATTCTTCTTCGACATTGGCCACTTCCTCAAATTTGTCACTTGCCTTGAGTTTTTTGGCACCTTCAGCATAACTGACGGCGCGTGCGAGTTCGCCGAGTTCTTCAGAAAGTCTGGCAAGTTGAACAAAGGAAGGAAAATAACCCTCTTCAAACTGGGCTATCCAACGATCCACGCGTGCTTGCGCTTCGGCAAAAGTAAGCGGTATATCTTCTGGAAGTTTATAATTCATAACGCAAATAAACTTTTATAAAGCCTGTGAACAATGAACAATACTTGTCCGACAGACCGAAAAAAAGGAATCAGACGGCTTCGGCGAAGGATTCCCCCTATCATGCCATGGCACATTTGACGACAAAAGCGTACATAACACAAAAGTCATTGATTTGTGAACGAAGAAGGAACAAAGGAAAAGAAATGAGCGAACGCGCACAAACCATCATTGAACATTTCACACGATGTCATGAAACCCTCAGTACAGCAGAGAGTTGTACCGGAGGAAGCATCGTACAAAAGCTCGCAAGCGTCAGCGGTGCATCCGCAGTACTTGTGGGTGGATTGGTTGCTTATGCCCCGCGCATCAAAGTTGAAATGCTTACAGTCGATCCTGCGCTCGTGAGAGAAGAGACGATCGTCAGCTGTGCGACAGCCGTCGCCATGGCGACGGGAGCGCAGGCAAAATTCGGCACTGACTGGGCCATCGCGACGACAGGTTTTGCAGGTCCTGGCGGGGGAAATACCCGTTATGATGTTGGCACTGTCTGCCTCGCCATCGTCAGCACCAAACATGGCGTCTATTTTTCGCAAGCACTCCATTTGCGTGGTTCGAGGCTCGAAATCATGAACAAAGCCTCTGATCTTGCTTTGACACATCTTTTGTCTTTATCCTCCGAGGCGTGACGCAAGCCATATCTGTCCAAAATACAAACTTTTGAAAAATTAACTTGACGTAAGAGGAGTTAAACGTGTAAAGACTTGCGTCATTTCGGGGGGCGCAAAATATGCGTTCATACGGTTGTCAGTCAGCGTGCAAGAATGCGCGCATTTTTGTTAGATTTAAAGATTGAGGTTGTAAAATGTACGCTGTGATACGCACAGGTGGTAAGCAGTACCGCGTTAGTCAGGACGACGTTTTGCGTGTTGAATCGCTGAAAGCGGAAGTCGGCTCAACGGTCAAATTTGATGTTCTCGCAATCGGTGAAGGTGAAGATCTCCGCGTAGGCAAACCGCTGGTTGAAAACGCTAATGTTGAAGGCACTGTCGTTCGTCATGCACGTGCCCGCAAAGTCACGATCTACAAATTCCATCGCACGAAAAACTATCATCGCAAAAAAGGTCATCGTCAGGCCTTTACGGAAATTCGCATTTCGACGATCGGCTAATCACGATCGGTTTTAGGAGAAAAGAAAATGGCTCATAAGAAAGGTCAAGGTTCAAGCCGTAACGGACGCGATAGCAATCCTCAGTATCGCGGTGTAAAACTTTACGGTGGTCAGGCTTGCCGCGCAGGCAACATTATTGTCCGTCAGTGTGGAACGCAAGTTCACCCCGGTCAGAATGTCGGCGTTGGCCGTGACTGGACGCTCTTCGCACTCGTAGACGGCGTCGTCAGCTTCGAAACTTATGGTCGCGGCAAAAAACGCGTCAGCGTTGTTCCCGCCGAAGGCTAAACTCACGTTAAGCCTTATTGGAGACGCTGTTCACGCGTCTCCCATCGAGACACAAAAAGCATCGCTTGTCTTCTATTCTGCGATTCTTTTTGTGTTTTTTTGTATTTTAAGCCCATCTATTTTTTGACATTGCTCTGAAATCAAAATCTTCGGCACGGTAAGCCACATCACGTTGCGTATCCGAAGTTTTTATAAGACTTCGAGCCTGACAATCCCTTAGAACGATGAAATTTGTAGACGAAATCAAAGTTGAGGCAACTGCTGGTAAAGGCGGTGACGGAAAAGCCTCTTTCAGACGAGAAATGTTCACCCCCACAGGTGGTCCTGATGGCGGCGACGGCGGAAAAGGCGGCGACGTCATTCTGCTCGGCGATGCCGGCGTCAATACTTTGAGCCATCTGCGTTATAGACGTTTTTTACGCGCTAAAAATGGTGCCCCCGGCGGACGCGAAAAATTGCACGGTAAAAATGGCGAAACCATTACGGTGCCTGTTCCCGTCGGCACGCTCATTTTCGATATCGAAAGCGGCGAACAAATCGGTGATATTACCGAAGCAGGTCAAAAAGTCATTGTCGCCAAAGGCGGACGCGGTGGACGCGGAAACGTTCACTTCGCGACGGCAACGAACCGTTCGCCACACATCGCCGAACGCGGCAGACGCGGCGAACAGCGAAGCCTTCGCCTCGAACTAAAATTGCTCGCCGATGTCGGTCTTTTGGGCTTCCCAAGCGTCGGCAAATCAACCTTCATTTCCTGTATTTCCAATGCACGTCCGACAATTGCTGATTACCCATTCACGACGCTCACACCCCATTTAGGCGTCGTCGAAATGTTCGAAAATCATCCCTTCGTCGTCGCTGATGTGCCTGGCCTCATCGTCGGTGCAAGCGATGGCAAAGGTTTAGGCCACGACTTCCTTAAACACCTCGAACGCACGCGCATCCTCGTTCACCTCATCGAAGTCACTTATCAGCTTGAGGGGTGTGAAACAGATCGCGATCCCATCCACGATTTCGAAAAACTCAATCTCGAACTCGCCAAATTCAGCGAAGAACTCGCATCAAAAAAACAAATCGTCGTCCTCAATAAGTGCGATGAAGAATACGTCGCTTCCGAAATTCCGCGTTTGTCCAAATATTTTGGCGAAAAAGGTTATGAATTTCACGCCATCAGCTGCCAATCCCAAGATGGCATACGCGACCTCGTCCGTTCGATTATCAAACACCTTCGCTAATGCCACCGCCGTCAACGGCATACAAAAACACGGCGTATGGCCTGGCATCGCCAGGGCATAGCCGTGCAACAAGGCGCGTATTGAGCATAGCGAAATAGCGCCTTGAGACGCGCGTATTTGTGCCAAAGGCACCAAATAGCGCGTCCCCCTTAAACCGTCCAACGTCTATGCCACGTGAGCCATTCAACAAACAAAAGGCCTCCCACGAGCAACAAAGCGATCATCCATATATTCTGCGCAGACGACGGGAGACGCGAAAGCAGCGAAAGCAAAGCATCGGGCGATTCAACCGGCGTCGCTTCGAGCACTGTTGGCACAGGATGATGCACGGTCTTGATCCTGACCTGCGGACGCTTCATATCCGTCTCTTTTTCATTCGCGAAATTGGCGGCAAATTCGTACGTCCGAGCCGGATTTTCCTCATCACGAAGGACATAAATGCCCGCTTCATCGCCATAGATGGTCATCTGGTCACCATACGCGGGTATGCCATCGCGCGTATGTCCAGAGGGTAGCTGTAGCCTGGCCCGTGACATGCCTTCAGGGACGCGGACATGCCAGGCATCCCCCGTCGTTTTGGCAAGCACAGGTTCTCCGCCTTCATCCATAAACCAATCGACGGCATTAATCATCAAAACAGGCAAAGCCACGCGAAAGATGAGATCGCTTTCGACGAGGCTGAAACCCACGGCAAGTGTGCGTTGCGTATCGGTTTTGTGCGAAACGACGAGGGGGCCTTCAATGGCGCGAAGAATCATGTCATCCGATTTGACGTGATTAAAGACGCTCGCTTCCTTGATGTTGAGATTTTTGAGGCTCAGCCAGCGGCTCACCGCATGGCGCAAATTCACGCGCTCAACGACGGGATCCTTAACGGTAGTCTGCGAAAAAGGCGCCTCCCCCTGGCGTGGATTGATAAAAAAGATGCGACCGGCAGCATCGGTGTGTTCGAGTTCCGGCAAATTGCGGTAAGAATTGTCGAGGATGACGATATCGTGCGAAGCAGCCAAAGGCGCGACATCCAGCTTTCCGCCCGCGGAGAGTGCGTCAGGGCGAACAATTTTGACGCGGTAATTCTCGTTGAGCAAGAGCGCTGCTTCGAGATAGAGGTTACCGGGCGTAACCACGAGAATATCCGGGCGAGCAAAATCGGGCACGCGGGCATAAGCGACGTCATCTTCGAGCAAAATATCCTTTGCATCCTGTGGATCGACAATGCGTACACGCGCCGCCATTCTGCCGGAAGTCAGCGTCAAATCGTCATAAAGGCGCACTTCCGATTCACCGCTCGCGAGCGTCAGCGTCTTTTCGGCAATGACTGTCGCATTGGGCGTCCACTTTTGGGCATTTTCGGCGAGATTATAGATTTCGAGTTTCGCTGTAACAGGAACATCAAACCCATTATGTACGCGGATAAATGCCTCAAAAGCAAGGCGGTTCGCAATGTACCGACGCACGTTAAACGCTTCAATGGCGAGGTTTTGTGCCGGTTCACCATACGTCTTTTGTTCAAGGGCGACGGTCAGCGGAATATCGGAAACATCGGCATCTTTTTCATCGAACTGCCCATCTGTCAAGAGGACGATCTGCGCAGCCGCACGTCCCTGAGAAAGTTGATTGGCGAGTTTGAGGGCGGAAGCCATGTCATCGGATGCGGCATGCACCGAAAGGGCATCAAGGGCCGCGTGAAGCGTGCGCTTATCCTCTGTAAAAGGCCCTGTCGCGTGTACGTTTCCGGCGGCTTCAATAATCGTCATGCGATCCGTCAGCGTCATATTATCGACAAACGTGTGTGCATCGCGAATGGCACATTCAAAGCGCGTCGAACAACCGTCACCATCGTAGGCGGCCCCCATAGATGCGCTCGTATCCAAAACGAGTACGGCATGCCGACGCGCCGCGTTATCTTCTTCGACACGCGGATCCATCAACGCAAGCGCGACGAGGCCGACGATCAAAAGCCATATCAATAAACTGACGATCCTTCGGACGTATTCAACCCATTTGCGACGCTTAAAGGCAACCTGTTTCCACAAGCCGAGGTAGGGCACGGTCTGGGCACGTCGTCGAACGCGGAGAAGGTACAAAATGAGAAGGATGACCGCAATCACCGCGACGACAGGGAGAAGGGTCGTTGGCGTATAACCATTCCAAATCATCGTTGCCTCACTTCAGGAATCCGCCCTGGCGGAAGATCTTTAAGACGACATCATCGAGTGACACATCGACAGGCGTTCGCACGTAAAGCATCTGCCGACGCGAACAATACGCCTCAACTTCGAGACAGTAAGCCTCAAACGCCTCCCGAAGTGCCTTATAGACCTTGGGTGTCAGCGTCATTGAAAGGCGTTCTCCCGTCTCGGAATCGATCAAATCGACATCACCGCGCATATTTGCCTTCAGTTCAGAGGGATCTGTCAGATGAATGACATAAGTTTCAAACTGCTGGAAATGAAGAAAATTGAGCGCCTGCTCATAACCGGAAGGATTATAGAGGTCACTTAACACGACGGCGACACCGCGCCGATGATTCTGTGCCGCGAATGTCCTGAACGCATCCTCAAACGAAGTTTCTTCCGTTGCATCCAATTTTTCGAGGAAATTAAAGACGCGGTAAATCTGTCCACGCCCACTGCAAAGCGGCATTCTATCGATCACACCGTGGTTGAATGGTACGAGGCTTACGCGATCCATATTGGAGAGGCCGATAAACGCGAGCGCAGCCGCCATGCGACGGGCATAATCAAATTTGACGCCGCCACCACTCTTCATTGACGCTGAACAATCGATCAGAAAATAGATCGCAAGATCCTCCTTTTCTTCAAACAGACGGATCAGGAGTTTCTCAGTTCGGCCATAAATCTTCCAATCGAGCGACCGAAAATCATCGCCAGGCGCGTAGTTTCGGTGATCCGCAAACTCAAGTCCCGTCGCAGTTTTCTTCGTCTTTCGCTCGGCCCGTTTCTGGCCCGCAAACACCTTTTTCGACATGACATAAAGGTATTCGATCTTTTTCAGAAATTCATCGTCAAAAAGCGCCATGACTAACCTGCTTTTGTCTCTTTGGTCTGGCTAATGAGATCCTTAATGATTTCATCCGTCGATACATTTTCGGCTTCGCCTTCAAAATTCAGAATCGTTCGATGGCGGAGCGCCGGATAAGCGGCAAAACGAATGTCGTCATTCGAAACGCTAAACCGTCCTTCAAAGATGGCGTGAATCTTAGCTGCCTTAATGATCGCCTGTGCCCCACGCGGACTCGATCCAAACCGAACGTACTGCTTGACAAGTTTCGTCGCGCCGTCGAGTTCCGGATGGGTGCCGAGCATAATTTTCAGGGCATAATCCTGAACATGGGCTGCAATCGGAATTTCCGACACGAGCGCACGCAAAGAAATGATATCCTCTTTGCTCATCACGGCCTGCACCTTCGGCGTTTTGCCAGACGTCGTCCGGTTAAGAATCTGATGAAGTTCGTCTTTCGTCGGGAAAGGCACGTTGAGCTTAAACAAAAAACGGTCGAGCTGCGCCTCCGGCAAAGGATACGTACCTTCCATTTCGAGCGGGTTCTGCGTCGCCATAACAAAGAAGGGTGCTTCAAGCTTATACGTCGTTCCGCCAACCGTCACGCTCTTTTCCTGCATGGCTTCGAGAAGCGCCGACTGCGTCTTCGGCGTGGCACGGTTAATTTCGTCTGCCAAAAGGATGTTCGTAAAAACCGGCCCCTTCTGGAATTGAAATGATTTATTTCCATGTTCGTCTTCGGCAATCATATTCGTGCCGACAATATCACTCGGCATGAGATCAGGCGTAAACTGCACGCGTCCGAACTGACAATCAATCGCCTGCGCAAGCGTGCGCACGAGCATCGTCTTGCCGAGCCCCGGCACACCTTCAAGCAAAACCTGACCGTCGGCGAGAAGACATAAAATCACGCCATCAATAATCGCACGCTGCCCGACGATCATGTGCCCAATCTCGTCTCTGAGCTTCCCTATCTTCGTCTGAAATTCCTGTACCGTAGCCTGTATATCTCGTTCTGCCATATCGTCTCCTCTCAAAAAGCAAAATGACATTCTGTGCTTTTATCACATACAGAGACAAAAAACATGATAAATTGGGAGATGCCTATCGCCCCTTCGGGACGATACGGCGATCTCTGCGCCGCCTTTTCCCCTTCGGGTCAATACGGCGTCGCTGCTTCGCTATGTGTGCAACGCACCAGATGCGTCGGCATACGCCATGGGCAACGCAACGCAAACCGTATGTATGCACGCCTTGCGTTGCACAACATACGCTCCGCTTTCATACTAAACATCTGCCACGTTTCTTCGCATAACCTCTTTTTACGCTCAAAATGATTCGTATCCTTATCACAATCGTTCTTCTTGCCGCCAACTTTGCCGCGTGGTGGCTGGGAATCATGGAACCCGGACGTACGACGGCTGAATTCACAAACGTCGATGTCTACACGTTCCTGAATCACATTCCCGGATTTTCTTTTGATACGGATATTATGCCGGTCATGTATCGCGCCAACCACCTCGAATGGACGGCAATCCTCGCGGCATGGCCATTGTTACTGCTTTTTGGCTTTAGAACGCTGACAGATTTCAAATGGTGGCAACGGACACTGAGCATCATCGCACGCGTGGCACTCATTGCCGTCATCACACTCGCGCTCATCGACATCGAAAAAACAGACGAGTATCAACAAATCTCCATGATCTATGTCGTCGATGTAAGCGATTCTGTCCCCGACGAACTCCTCGACGAAGCCGAACGCCACATTGCTTCAGCCCTTGAAGCCGAAGCTTCCAAAGACACGCATTACGACATACAAGTCGTGACGTATGCGGCCACGCCGCGGGTCGTCCCCATTGAACGAGGGAAAGCCCCCCTTCTTGCGAGACACGCCGAAACCGGCCTTCCCGAGCAACAAGCAACCGACATCGAAACTGCCATCCGTTTTGCTTCTGCACTTTTTCCCGAGAATTACCAACGCCGTCTTGTACTCATCAGCGATGGCAACCAGACACAAGGGGATGCCCTGGCTCAGGCGGCACGCGCAGCACAAGATGACATTCGCATCGACGTCATTCATCCGACGCTTCCAGAGCAACATGAAATCCTCATCCGCTCACTCGACACCAAAGACCGCGATAACCTGCGCGTTGGTAAACCCTTCGAACTCGTGGCGACCATCGAATCGACGCGCGATACCCAGGCGGATTTCAGATTCGACATCGACGGCGAAAAAAATAAAAAGCTCTCGCAAACCCTCAATATAAAAAAAGGCCTCAACGAAATCCCGCTCACGGTGACGCCGGATCATCCCGGCAAAATGGAAATTCTCGCCCAACTTGAAAATGTCGATGACGCCTATGACACATTTCATGCGAACAATACCATGAAAGATGCGTTCGACATTCAAGGACGCCCCAAAATCCTCTATATCGAACAGGATGCCGCATCCGCACAGTATCTTCAGCGAGCCCTCGCCGGTTGGGGCGAAAGTGAAGGCCAAAACTTCGATGTCGATGTCAGACCGCCCGCCGGTTGGCCAACGTCACTCAAAGAATTGGCCAAATATGCTGTCGTCATTCTCGGCGACGTGCCTCGTGTCACCAATACTGGCCGCATCAACGTTTCAAGCGACAACATGGCGCTACTTGAATCCTACGTTCGCCGTCAGGGCGGCGGTTTTATTGCCTTAGGCGGTTCAAACGCCTTCGGTTTAGGCGGTTACAAAGATACCGTCGTCGAAAAAATATTGCCCGTCAAATTCGATGCCGATACCCCCAAACAAAAAACAAACGCCGCGATCGCGCTCGTCATCGACAAATCGGGTTCCATGCGCGAAAACAGAAACCTCGATCTGGCAAAAGAAGCCGCAAAGCAAAGCGTCGCAACGCTAAAACCACAGGATCGCATCCTCGTCGTCGGATTCGATGATGCCCCCTACCTCGTCGTACCGACGACACGTGCCGTCAATCGATACAGCATTAACGACAAAATTAGCCGCATGGCACCCGATGGCGGCACAAACATTCGAGATGCACTCGAACTCGCTTACCTCGAACTTTCCCTCGTTTCCGCAAAAGTCAAACACGTCATTTTGCTGACAGACGGTCACAGTCCCTATACCGGCATAGATGCCCTCGTCCGCGAAATGGCCAAAGCCAAGATCACTGTCTCCACCATTGCCTTAAGCAAAGCCGATACTGTCCTTCTTAGCCGTATCGCAAGCCTCGGCAAAGGCCGCGCCTACATCGCCAATGACGCTTCCAGTGTGCCGCGACTTTTTGTCGAAGAAACGGACAGGATCGTCAATAACGCCGTCGTTGAATCGCCGTTTGTGCCCAAAATCAATAAGCAAAATCCCATGATCAAAGGCGTTCAACCCCAGACGCTTCTGGGATATGTGCAGACAAAAGCCAAACCAGGTGCAGAAGTTATCCTGACATCGCCCGAAAATGCGCCAGTCCTCGCGCATTGGAATCTGGGAACCGGTTCGACAACTGTTTTTACAAGCGATGCCAAAAATCGCTGGGCAAGTGCCTGGATCAAACAATCTGCTTCTTTTGCAAAATTCTGGGCACAAGTTGTCCGAGAAACCATGTCTGAAGAAGAGGAAACGCTCTATGCCATGACGACGATGCTCGACAATAACCGCGCTACGGTCATCGTCGATGCCATCGACACGAACGACGCCTTCATTAACGGTTTAACCGTCCTCGCCAGCGTCACACCACCAGAAGGCGACGCCTTTGAACTGCCATTCGAACAAGTTGCTCCAGGCTACTATGCCGCACATTTCGACGTTTCGGCCTACGGTTCCTACTTTATTCGCGCTGAACTCAAACAAAATGACACAAGTTTGGGGTTCGCGCAATCCTCGCTGCCATTCCCGTATGCTCCAGAATATGCCGCATTCGAGCCCAATACCGCTTTGCTTGACGCCGTCGCAGCAACGACACATGGCTTTGTCGATGCCGATTTGACGACCATGCGCGATCCTGGCGAAGTCAAAAGACATACCTATACGCCCCTTTGGCCGAATTTCCTTTGGTTTGCTTTCGCGCTCATCGTCTTAGATGTTGCCCTGAGACGTATCCGGTTCGGTAAAAAATAATATTTCACAGACTTGCCCATAGAGACTTGAAAAACCATGTCGAAAGATACACTCAAAAAGCAGATCAAATCGATGACCCGTCATGTTCGCCGCCGCCTGTGGCTACAGCGTTTCGTGCGCTGGAGCGGCGTCATGCTCGCCTTGACTTTCGCCATCGCCATTATCCTCGTTTTCTCCCATCTCTCCCTCGTCCCGGAATTGGAAGATCAACTTTGTGAATGTATCGACCCCGTTTATCAATGCACCTGGAATCTCATAAAAGAACCAATTCAATGTTTATGGTTTCTCCTCGCACTTCCATGGGTTCTTGGCGCCTTTATCACTTGCCCTTGGAACCTCGACGCTATCGAATTTGCCAAAGCCATCGATATTGCCAATGACCTCAAAGAAGCGCTCTCTTCGGCACTTGCGTTTCTACGTGAAGATAAGACGACACCATGGATGAACGCACACATCGCATCGACGGAGAAATTGATCGAGCGTGATGATACACGTTCAGAAATGTGTAAAAAAACGTTCGCAATCCAACGTCCTCAATACCTCAAATGGGCTGGTATTGCAGCCGTGGTGTCGATCCTGCCATTCACAATGTATTTTACGAATGCAAATATTCATAATTATTTATTACCGAATCCCAATGACGATGCTTGTGATTGGACGGACGTATTAAAAGAACAGAATAATCATGACGTGGATGAGAACAAACCGGCGTTTGACAAAAACATCGATGACGCAACGCGTACACTGCGTGAAGAACAAGTACAGGAACTCATGGAACTCGCCAAGACTTCCGATGACGAAGAACTCAAAAAAGCCGCCGATGAATTAAATAAAATTCTTGAAGAAGATAAGAATGGTGAACTTTCTGCGGATGAATTTAAGAAACGCCTTGATGCTCTTCAAAACAAACTTGCGCAATCGGATCCTGCCCCCCAGGAACAACAGGAACATCTCGATCAAACACTCGCTCAGGCCCTCGAAGAACTCACACAGATGAAAGAGGATCCCGAGACAAAACAACTCGCCGATGCCCTCGAAGAAAAAAAATACGACGAAGCCGCACAAATTCTAAAAGATCTCCTCAATTCCACCGATCCCAAAGATAAAAAGAAACTCGAGAAACTTGCGAAAATGTTCGGCGATCTCGCCAATAAACTCGATATGACAGATCCTGAACTCCGCGAAGCGCTTCAGAAAAACCAAGACCTCGTCAATCAGCTCGAAAAACAACTCGCACAAAATGGCAAACTCACCGACGAAGAGAAAAAGGCTTTCAAAGATGCCAAAAAACGTCTCGATGATGCCCAAAAGCAGCAGGAACAAAACCAGGATCCTGCTTCAAAATCGACGCAACAGCTTCAAAAGGCATTTGATAAAACAGCGCAAGATCTCAAAAACAAAGCGCAAAACGAAACGCCATCTACACCTTCTGACGATTCTAAGAATCCCAATCCAGAAAATGCCTCGCAAGGTGAGCAACAATCACAAGAGGGTATCGAAAAGCCTTCCTCTGAAGGTGATCCTGCACAAAAGAACGCCCAAATGGGTAACCAACAACAAGGAGCCGATGATGCTCTCCAGAAGGAAGCCCAAAATCGGGAAAACCAGGCAAAACGCGACAAACTGCAGGATCTTGCTAACAAAATGAAGCAGGATGCCGCACAAAATAATGCCTCTGGAGACGAACAAACTCAGGCTGACAAACAGGAACGAGCCGAAAACATGGAAGATTTCCTCGAAAGAGCCAAAGGAAATGAAGGCTCTAAATCGAAAAAACAAAAAGACGAAGCCGAAAAACAGAATCAGGAAAACCAACAAAACGCGCAGCAACAAAACGCGCAGCAACAAAACGCGCAGCAACAAAACTCGGAAAACAACGCCACCGATCAAGCGCAAACTCAAGCACAACAAGGCAGTCAGGAACAGCCTTCTTCAGAACAAAACGAAATGAAGCAGGGAGAAGATAAGCCCTCTGCTCAGCAACAGGGACAAATGGGACAGCAATCATCCGGTCAGCAAAATCCCGGCATGGAACAAGGTTCCCAACAAGGGCAAAAAGACGGCATTGGCCAAGACAGCAACCAACAGGGTGGGCACAGCGAATCGGAAGGCGAAAAAACACAAATGGACATCAAAACGGTCGATGAAAAATTGCAAGGTCAGGCATCCAATGCGCCAACGACAAGTGAAATCATTCAATCTTCAGGGCAAACTGGGTTTGCTACAGAAGCTTATCGGGAAGTGTATCAAACGTACGAACACGCCGCCGAAGAGATCCTCGAAAATGATAGCGTTCCACAAGGTTATCGACATTATATAGAAAAGTATTTCGACATGATACGTCCCCAAAATTGATGACTTTATTCCTCAGTTTTCACGTCTTCTCAGATACATGAAAATGCGTGATGCTTTAGCCTGGGAATAATACGCATATCCATTGAGGTTGTCGCTTCATGCATCGTCATGGCGCTCCCATGTCATGACACCAATTCCAGGCGCCAAGCGCCTTTTTTCATTTCATATATTGAGGCATTCGATGAATAAACTTTATGCTGGCATTGACGTCGGCGCTGAAACCATAAAATATGTCATTATTCAATCACCAAAACTCAACATTATTGAATATCGTTCATTCGAACATCACAAATGTATTGCCGATTGTTTAGAGCAAGTATTTGAGATTTTGCGTAGCAAACAGATAGAGGGGTGTGCTGTATGTGGCCGCTTTGCCAATCACCTCGAAATCAAACATTATCCTAAACGCGCCGTGCAAACACGTGGTTTGGAACACGCTTTCGGCGATCAACAACTTACATTCGTAACCATTGGATGCAATGGTTTTAGCGTTCTCGAAAGACGCGGTAACGGCGCCGATATTTTTCGCGAAAATGCCCGTTGTTCGCAGGGAACAGGCAATTTTTTGCGTCAACTCGTGGAACGATTCAATAAAGACCTCCCCACGGCCGATATCGAATGTGAGAATGTCCAAGATGCTTGCGCACTCTCTGGCCGCTGTCCCGTTATCCTCAAAACAGATATGACCCATCTCGCCAATCGCGGAGAATCTCAGGCCAAAATACTCGCTGGCGTCTATGATGCTATTTGCCAAAATGTCGAAGCACTCATCAAAACGACCATTTGTCCCAAAAAAGTCGTTCTCTCTGGCGGTGTCACCCGTTCTGCAAGAATTCGCAAACATTTCCAAGCTTTCTGCCAAACCCATAACCTACAGTTTATGGAGACAACCGAGGTGATTCAGTTTTATTTGGAAGCCCTAGGTTGTGCCTGTCTGGCAGCCGAAATGGTGGCTTCACCAGTGCCGGAAGCTGGCAAAAATCTTCTAATCACGTCGAAGATCACGCAGTTTGACCGCATTTCACCGCTATCCGATTTTCTATCGAAGGTCAAACGTCTTCCCGCAGTCCCCCTACGAACGCTCAATGCCCCAACGCCTGTATTTGTGGGATTTGATATTGGTTCCACTGGTTCAAAAGCCGTCGCCCTCACGCTCAATGGCGGTCTCGAAGATGTCGTCTGGGAAGGCTACATTCGGACGAACGGAAACCCTGTGGTTGCAGCCAAAACGTTGCTTCAGGATTTCGTCGATCATCATCTGTCCAATGCGCAAATCATCGGCTTTGGCGTCACCGGTTCTGGACGCGAAATTGTGGGCTCCATGCTCTCCACATGTTATGGTCAAGACACTGTCTATGTGATGAATGAAATCGCTGCGCACGCCGAAGGTGCACGCACCATCGACCCACGCGTCGATACCATCTTCGAAATCGGTGGTCAGGATGCAAAGTACATTCGCCTAAGCGATGCAAAAATCGTCGATTGTGCCATGAATGAAGCCTGTTCTGCTGGCACGGGGTCATTTATCGAAGAACAGGGGAAAAAGTTTAAGGACATCGAATCGCTCACACAACTCGCCGACATCGCGCTTCATGCGCCATCTGGCGTCAGTCTTGGACAACATTGTTCCGTATTTATGACGCAAGTCATTGAAGATGCTGTCGCATCAGGCATCGAAACCTCAGCCATTCTTGCGGGTATCTACGATTCTGTCGTGCTCAATTATTTCTATCGCGTAAAAGGTAATCGAAGTGTAGGAAACGTCGTTTTCTGTCAAGGCATGCCATTTGCCAGTGATGCGCTCGCATGTGCCGTGGTTCGACAAACACACGCAGAAGTCGTCGTTCCTCCCAATCCGGGTACAATTGGCGCCTTCGGCATCGCACGGCTTGCACAAAAATACCATACCATGCCAAACCACGCGGTACTGGATCCAACAGCATTTCTAAAAGCACAACTTCTGGAACGAAAGACGTTTCAATGTAGCTCCAACAAAGGCTGCGGTGGCACTGGAAACCATTGTAAAATCGAAAAAATCACCGTTCGTATTCATAATAAGGATCTCCATTTTACATGGGGGGGCGCCTGTTCGCTTTGGGATCGTGGCACGACTGTCAAAAAATTGCCTGATCTTGCGCCAGACCCGTTCCGTGCAAGAGCCGAACGTGTTCAGGAAGTTATCGACACGCTCAAACCACGCGGCGGTCGCAAAACCATCGCCATTTCTGAAGAATTCCAAAATAAAACATTTTTCGTTTTCTTCGCTTGGTTTCTCTATAAAATGGGATTCGATCTCCTCGTCTTCACCTCTGAAGGTCTCCAAGACCTTAAACGTGGCCTTGATGAGAGCAATGTGCAGTTCTGCGCTCCCATGCAGCATTTTCATGGCATTGCAAGCAGAATGAATGCCTCTCATGCAGATTTCGTTTTCTTGCCTATGATGCGTTCGGGGAAATTTACAAAAAATGAAGAATACGCCGCCATCTGCCCTGTTGTTCAATCCAGTGCAGACCTTTTCAGACACGACCTCGCCATGGATCCAGCGCGTATTCTTTCACCTGTTATTGACCTCGGGCCGGGGAATGTCAGAAGCGCCGCATTTATCCACTCCTGTAAAAAACTGGCTGAATCACTCCACGCTGATAATTTTGAAGAAGCGTTTGATGTTGCATCCATAGAATTCTTGCGCTTTGAAGACGATCTGAAAACGATGGGGCGTATGGCCATAAGCTTTGCCAAAGCAAACCACATTCCTACGATCGTCGTACTTGGGCGCAATTATACCATTCATAATACGGCTCTAAACAGCAATGTTCCAGCGCTTCTACGCACTCAAGGAGCCATGGCTATTCCAGTTGACTGTTATCCTGTCGATAACGATGAACCGCTTTATACCAATACCTATTGGAGCTACGGACAGATCAATTTACGTGCTGCAACGCAAGTTCGCAAAACGGATGGTATTTATTCCGTATGGTGTTCCAACTACGCTTGTGGACCGGACAGCTTCAATTTACATTTTTATCAATTTATCATGTATGGCAAACCTTATGCCATCATCGAAACCGACGGTCATTCTGGCGATGCTGGCACCAAAACGAGAATTGAAGCATTCCTGCATTGTGTCCATGAATTCGAGATGGGCGCTCCCATACGCCAACCTCAAAATCTTCATGTTTTGGAAAATGAAAATATTCCGCTTATGGAAGCCAATAAAAGAGGCGCAACCATTCTCATACCGTACTTGGGAGACAACAGTCAGATTCTGGCAGCTGGTTTCGCTTCCATCGGCATCAACTGTATTGCACTGCCCATTGCCACGCGACGGACGCTTCTTCTCGGTCGTCGCCACACTTCTGGAAAAGAGTGTCTTCCAGCATTGATCACATTAGGCGCATTACTCGAATATGCAGAAGATCATCCCAATGAAAAAATCGTCTTTTTTATGCCGCGTTCCAACGGCCCATGCCGATTAGGATGTTACAATCTCCTCGATAAAATGGTTCTCCAACGCCTAGGTCTGTCTGATCGCATCAGCGTCTGGTCAATGACAGATACGGACTACAGTGAAGGTGTTCCGGTTGATCTCTTTGTCGCCATCTATATGTCATTTATAGCTTGTGATACGCTCATGGCAGGCCTTTATCACGTCCGCCCTGTTGAATCAGAACCAGGTGCTGCCAACAAAATTTATCAAAAATATCTCAATCGAATTTTAGGTATTCTCAAAAATTATCAATACAAACCTCTGTGGCAACTTGCTGTCGCAAAAGAAATCCTTACCAAACATTTCTTTGGACTACCTGAAATCGTACAAGATTGCGCACGTGAATATGCCGCAATTAAGACGGATAAAAAAATACCAACGGTGTGCGTAACAGGCGAAATTTTCGTGCGCAATGAACCTTTTACCAATGATTTTGTCATTCATGCGCTCGAATCTCGCGGTATTCGCGTTTTATTCTCACACTTTATTGAGTGGATCGAATACGCTGACATTATTAATCATGAGATTCTTAAAACAGCCAATTCCATGACCGAAAAAATTACGTCTGTACTCACGCGTTATATGTTCCGCGCATTTTATCAGCCTATGGCTGATACCCTTCAATGGCATCGACGCCACGATGTTCATCACATTCTTGCTGTCGCTCAACCGTACTTACGCCCGGAAATCGTGGGTGAAGAAATACTAACCGTAGGCACACCGCTCACAGCCTATAAACAAAAAGAAATCCAAGGCGTTGTCAGCGTCGGCCCCCTCGAATGTATGCCCAGTAAAATTGCAGAATCTCAATTTTATCACATCGCAGAAAACGAAGGTTTGCCCTCCCTCTGCCTTTCTTTTAATGGAGATCCTATCCCAGATTCTGTCCTTGATGACTTCTGCTTCACAGTCCAAAAAAAATTTGCAGAAACTATCAAATAAATCTTTTTGTCTGAATAAACGCAGAGAAAACGCGGCTACTCTGTTTTCTCTGCAATCCCATATCAAGGCACAAAGTATCGTCTTTTGATGAACCTTGTGCCTTACCTCTATTCTTGTGCCCAACATTCAAAATCGAGGTTCTGAGCTTCCTTCTCATTAAAGCACCCATAATGGGAATGTTTATTACAATGGATAAACAGCAAGTGATCATCGCGGTTATATTGATAATAATAACGCGTGTATCCAGGACAACAGACATAACTGTTACCGCTAAACTTGCTGTTATCATCATTTGAGAACTCACCCATACCACAGCAACGATCCGTTGCACAGCCAACATTTCCCTTCTTGAGCGAACAAGCGTTTGTACAACTACCACAATGTTCTTTCGTCGATATATTCGTTTCACAGCCATTGTGTGTTTCATCTTCGTTGTCACAAGATGCATATCTGTTAGCTGATTCATCTTCAATACATACTGTATAAACGCATTGTCCATCGACACAGGCAATGCCAGAGGCATGATGAACCATTTCGTTACAATTATTGCCCTTGGCACCACAATGTTCCGTCGTCGTCATAAGATCAATGTCACACCCATTGGAAGGATCGTCATCACTGTCTGCCCAATGATCCATACAATAATCTGTAACAATATCATCACGTTGGCATGCCTTCAGGTGTTTTTCATTAAAATCGAGGCAACGCGGTTCGCTGTCATACATACAAAGAACTTCAGTCTCACGGCACGCACACTGCTTATCTTTGCACACGGTGTAACCTTCGTCACACTTATGTCCACATGATCCACAATGCTCCAGACTTCCCGTCGTATAATCATCACCATTGGCTGCATGACACCCGTTGTTTGGATCGTTATCACTATCGCACCAGACTTCATTTTGTTCCGTCTTGGCACATTCACATACTCTATTCGCTGAATCGCTATATTCAACGTGCTCGTCTTGTGGATTCAAGCAATAGCCTCTGCAATTAATAGTTCCCATAGGACACTCTTCGATCGCACAACGTCCGTGGTTACAAATATAATTATCCGGACATTGTTCGCAATCAGGTCCACAACAAGCTGGATCCCAATCAATGTTATAACACCCACTCACTTTATCGGTACGGATGAATGTCTTTGTATTATCCGCACATAAACAGTCACCGCCATCGCACTTTGTACCAGGCAATGTCGAGCAATCCTCTCCTCCTGAACACGAGCCATTGACACCACAATGGTTTAAATCGGTGTTCGGATCAATACAATCATTTCCGCAGACGACATAACCGGCATCGACATGACACACGCATTGACCATCCGAACAGATTTCTTCTTTGGCGCACGTATCCCCCTTGTAATCTGGATGATACGGATTCACATGATTACAATTGTTCTGTGCACCACAATGAAGATTATCGCTCAAAGTGTCTTCACACAAATCGGAACCACAACGCGCTGTATTTATCGGGCACTTGCACACCGAATTCTCACAAGTTTCTTCGACATCAAATTGTGTTCCTACATATTTTTCATTACAGTCGTTGCCACATTTGCCGCAATTTTGGGGATCATCCACAATTTTTTTACATTGAATCCCTTCATCCGCCGGACTGCTACAATCAAGCATCGCGTTGGTACATATACACGTCGAACCGTTACATAATTGCGTCTCTGCATCACAGGATATGCCAGGATCCGTCAAATGGCTTCCGCAATATTCGGGATCATATTTAGAAACACAACGTTCCCCATTGTCGTATTGACCATCCACACAGGCACAACGATAAAGCGTCTCATCTCCATTTTGAGTCACATGACATTCGCGTCCAAATTTACAGACAGTTTCTCCCGAATAGTATTCGCAAGATGTGATGCCACAATCTTCCGAACTTGTGGGACGCACACATTTGAATTCTGCATTGCCACCACGTTCCGAAGTACAACTTAACGCGTGGTTGGGCAAACGAACGCAATAACATGCCAAATCCCCATTGGCTGTATCACAATCCATATCGGTAGCAGAACAAGTACCATTGACACAATACGTGCCCGACGGGCACACGTGATTACATGCCCCACAATGATCGACTCTCGACATGAGATCGACGCATTTATAATCATCAGTATCATCCGACGCAGAATCATTACACCATGCCATACCTTCGGAACACATGTTGCATATAGCTGTCTCAACAATCAATTTTTCGCCGCCATCAACATTATTTTCACGTTTAATGGCACTACCACAACGTGCCGGAACCGGACATATACCCTTATTCATACTTTGCGTCGCAATTTCGCGTTCTTCCGGCGTACATGGGAAAATGTCGTTTTGGTAGGCATCCACAACATCGGGATTATAATTGACGATGGCATTGTAATGCCCACAGACATATTGTTGATTGACCCTGCGAATGTAACGTCCTTTGCCTAAGTCAAGAATATCGTATCCGACCCAACGCGCCCCTTCTATCGCGATGCAACGCGCCTGTGTCGCAGGACGGCAATAGGCAGCTTCATATTCCGCCCCTTCCATAGCAAGACACGCTTCACGTGTGAATGGGTCACCATTCTCCGCATACATCAGCTGATCATCGACAATACATTTTGCAGGTTCTAACTGCTCACTTGATCGACACTGCCCCGTTTCATCTACCTTGAGCCGACATACGCCATTTACCCATTCACCACTCGCATTGAGACAAGCATCACGAGAAATTCCATTGGTGTCACATGAACCAGGACACAAGGATATCGTTTGATCAGGATGCACGTACGTCTCATACAATCCGTTATCCCAACGACAACCCGTCATACTAAGTGCCAAAGCCAAAACGCAATGCCATTTTTTCATCGTTCTCTCCAAGCAATACCCAATCGCACCACAATTATTCTTATATACTGCCTAGAAAACTCAATCCATACAATTGTATGATTGAGATGAATCTATTTTTGACCAAAACATGAAATCATGCCTATTACGAAAACAAGCCAAGGAATGGGGATGCCTTCTATTTTGTGTCTAACGACATGTAGGTTTCCATACATAAACTTTTTACAATAACTACATGTAGGCCTTCTCTTGCACCCCCACTAAGAATAATGCCAAACAAGGGCGCTCTGTTACGAAAAATTCCACTTGTTCAGGTGTATTTTTTCACTTTATGTGAACATTACAAAAAACAAGCCAAGGAATGGGGAAACTTTCCATTTTGTGGGCCAACGACATGTAGGTTTCCATACATAAACTTTTAACATAACTACATGTAGGCCTTCTCTTGCACCCCCACTAAGAATAATGCCAAACAAGGGTGCTCTGTTACGAAAAATTTTTGTTTGTTCACATAAATAAGCATCATTTTTATCAATAACATGAACATTAAAACTTATGGATGACGAAAGCACGCGGGAAAGCAAAAACCACAACAAGAACCGGCGCGTATTGCCAAAGGCAATAGCGACGGCGCGGACGTATCGCCAAAGGCGATAGGACGCGAACATAAAAATTTCACATGTTTCTCCAAACACTTTATAGAAACCATCCAAAAACTGTCTTGTGGAGCACAAAAAATCGTGTTTCTCAAAACGTGGGCTTTCGCTACCATTCGTCACGCGCAGGACAAACAAAATGATCGGAATTGCAGGTCAACTCGACGGCATTGCAGCCTTATTTTCACATGTACTATCGAGACATTTTTCATCCAAAGAAAGTATTGTGGCACTTGGCCGTGAAGCCTCCTGCGGCTGGAATATTGATCGTTGGCGTCTAGGTTCAATGACAAGCGAACGTGACACAAGCAAAATGCTTCATGACTTGATGACGGTCTACTATTTTTGTCTCACACCGCCACCAGAAGGACGAACAAAAGAAGGGTACGGTTACGATGTTGCCCTGTGCGATGCCATGAATTTTGCGCATGAAGCCAAAGACAAAATTCGCGTCGTACTCATTACACGCATCTTTCCCGATGACGGACGTCCTTTGGGAAATGCCTTCAGTTATTGGCGGGAAGTGTGTGACATTTTCAGGGAAAACATTGAGCAGCTTCAAATCGTGCAAACTGCACCGATATGGAGTGAATACGATGTCATGATAACGGGCATGCTTCACTATGCGACTGCCCATCGACTATCTGAACGAGACGTTCGACTATTTAATTATATCGATCCTGTGACGAGCGGCGAGCTTATGAGAGCGCTCATTTCTGTTGACCGCAAGGATGAAAATGCCTGGTCTACGCGCCGTGTGATTCAAATCGAAGGCCAAACAGCAGTTTCTTATTACGCAATCTTAAAATGTATGAAAACAGCTTGTCATGCCAAAAGTATGTTCGAAAAGACGATTTCCGATATCATACGAAAACCGCATTCTCTGATTTTTCACGACGAGCAATTGTTTCTTGAAGCTGTCGAGTTTCACAGTGCGACAGAACAGACCGTGCGCCGTGACAACCAGACGACGCGCACAGATCTCGTCTTTCAAGCTTGTCGCGATTTTGTTCGGGAATATCACGACACATCCATTTTAAATGCTGCTTATGCGCGTCTGGGAACTGCGGCAAGGAATGAACGTATTCGAACTGAACACGAGATTGCCAATGATTCACGCAATTACGTTTATCGAATCGCCAAAGAACCGCGAAGATCTGTCTCTGAAATTGCAGAATTATTCGTGCAATGGCTGCCGCTGTTCTTTCAGAGAACCGTTTCACTCGAAAAACTGGGCGAAACACGCCAAATGTGTCGTTTTTCAAGATTGCCACTCGTCGAATTTGAACTTGAAAAAGAGTCATGGAAACGATGTCGCCTCCACATGAAATGGCCACTTGGTGCAAAAGTCAACGGTGATGCCCAACTCGTTGTCACGGTCACCGGCACGCGTGAACACCCCCGCGAACTTCTCATCGTTTGCGAAGACGGACCAGATGCCTCATGGTTCATCATGCTCGCACGCAATATTATGTCCGCTTTTGGAAACTATCTGCGCGACTACGGCGTCGCGCGCTAACGATATTTCGCGTATTTTCAAAACCGTGACTGTCATTTCAACACATTCTCGTGTAAACTATACTTAAAACGGTTGTACCCGTTACTTAAAAAAGTATGTGTGCCCGTTGTTTTTTGACCAATTTATAAAGTCCTAATCTTATGCACAATAGACGAAGCGTATTCAGAGATAATCCCGATCCGAATGATCCGGAGTTTTTTGAGAAAATTATGTCTGTCATACAGACGCTCGCTGTAGACGGCGTCCATTTGGAGCTTGTCAGTGACGAAACTTCAAATCTGACGCATCTACATCAAATGACATGGCAATCGGTCGATGAAGAACTACAAACAGAACTCACCATCGTCCGTGATCTCCACGATGAAATTTGTTATGCCACAATCAAATCCAAACAATCGTGGATCTCAAAACGCGCACGCGAACTCTTCAACACAACCATCGATTGCTACACCATCAACGAACTCATTGAGCAGTGCCAAAAACGCTTTTTTGATGCCCGTCTCCTCATTGCATTAGGACTTTTGGGACGCAAACCCGACGCCGATATGATCAAAACCATTGCGAACGCACTCGATCACGATCTGCCCAAGGCACGTTATTGCGCTGCCAGAGCCGCCGCCATCACACAGTGGCCTGCTTTTGTACCCGATCTCGAAATGATGCTCAAAATGGAGACAGATCCAAGTGCCCGCGAAATGGCAGAACATGCTCTCCAGGTATGTGAAAAAAAATAAATCATAAAACGGCAGCGATTGGCTTACGCCAATACGCTACCGCAACGCTGCTATTGGCTTACGCCAATACGCAGCGTTTTTATTTTTAAATGGCTGCTATTGGCTTACGCCAATACGCTGCCATGACGCTGCTATTGGCTTACGCCAATACGCAGCGTTTTTTTACAACAGTTTTTCGGATTCCACGCGTGTAGAAAGCCAAAAAAAAGCCTCTCCAAAAGGAGAGGCTTTTTAAAGAGGAATCAAGCCACCTTGAAATTAGGCTTTGATTTCGACCTTAGCACCAGCAGCTTCGACTTTCTTCTTGATGTCTTCAGCAGCTTCTTTCTCGAGGCCTTCTTTGATGACGGAAGGAGCACCATCGACGAGTTCTTTGGCTTCTTTGAGGCCAAGACCGGTGATCGCGCGGATTTCTTTGATGACGCCAATTTTGTTGCTGCCAACTTCAGCGAGGATGGCTTTGAATTCGGTCGGTTCTTCTGCAGCTGCAGCATCAGCAGCGGCGACGACGACGGCACCACCACAAGCGGCTTTGACGTCCCATTTTTCTTCGAGTTCTTTAACGAGGTTGTTAAGTTCGATAATGTTCAAGCTTTCAAGGTAAGCAATAACTTCTTCTTTCGTAGCGGCCATGAGTATAAATCTCCATGAATTCCCCAATGAGGGGACGTTAAATTAAAATTAAAAGGGAAAATATCGCACACGATGTGCGGAATGTATTAAGCGGACTGAGCTTCTTCGAGTTTCTCGGCGTAGGCTTTGATAACGGCGGCAAAACGCGTCTGAGAAGCTTTGAAGAGGGAGAGAACTTCCGAAAGGAGGTCTTTGCGGCCTTTCGTTTTGGAAAGTTCATCAACGCCTTTGACGTCGAGAACCTTACCGAAGGCGAAACCACCACGGATCTCAAATTTAGGATTGTCTTTCGCGAAAGCTGCGGCGACTTTAGCAGGCGTAATGGGATCGTCTTTTTTAAGAGCGATCGCAATGGGGCCTTTAAAGAGGGCCGTAATGGGCTCTAATTCAGTACCCTGAAGCGCGTGCGCTGCCAACGTGTTTTTAATAACGACGAAGGTCACGCCTTCAGCACGGAATTTCGAGCGAACCTCGTTGATGGAATTAACGTTGACACCACTGGTATCAACGAGCACCATCGATTCGATGCCATCGAAGAGCGCTTTGTACTGCTCAATCGCGGCTGTTTTTTCTACTCGATTCATAATGCCTCTGTGAATGAACGAACAAACAAAAGAAAACGGACGATTCAATCAATCGGATTGAAGCAAGGGTTCGTTAATCAGAGCATTAGCTGCTGACCAATTTTACCGGCTCCGCTGGCGTTCTCACGAACATTAAAGCTTACGCTGCCTGCATCTCCGACGGTTTGGATGGCCGTCCCAAAAAGCGGGCACATTCTAAATGTGCCCGCAAAAAATGTCAAACGAATTCGTCAAATTTTCAAAAATTATTTCGAAACACTGACGGGATCGATTTTTACGCCAGGGCTCATCGTCGAGCTGATGGACACTGAGCGGATGTACTGTCCCTTAACGGTGGCAGGACGGAGTTTGTTGAGAAGTTCGAGCAATGCTTTGAAGTTATCGGCAAGCGCTTCTGCGGAGAAGGATGCACGACCTACGGGAGCATGCACGATACCGGCGCGTTCAACACGGAATTCCACACGACCGGCTTTTGTTTCTTTGACGGCACGGGCAACATCGGGCGTGACCGTTCCAACTTTGGGGTTAGGCATCAAACCGCGCGGGCCAAGTACGCGACCGAGACGGCCTACTTTACCCATCATGTCAGGTGTGGCGATGACTTTATCAAAATCAAACCAGCCTTCCTGAATCTTCTGAATGAGGTCGTCTGCACCCACAAAATCGGCACCAGCTTCCAAAGCTTCTTTTTCTTTGTCACCCTGTGCAAAAACAAGCACGCGGACTGTTTTACCGATTCCGTGAGGCAGTACAACCGCGCCGCGAACCATCTGATCCGCATGACGCGGATCGACGCCCAAACGAACGGCAACGTCGACGCTTGCATCAAATTTTGTCGTCGTCATATTCTTGACGATCGTCATCGCTTCAACGATGTCGCTGTAACGCTTCTGCCTGTCGACCAATTTGATCGACTCTACGTACTTCTTACCTCTAGACATTATGTCGCTCCTTATTAATCGACAATATCAACGCCCATGCTGCGGCACGTGCCAGCAACTGTGCGCATTGCAGCTTCGATATCATCTGTATTGAGGTCAGGAAGTTTGACCTCGGCAATTTTACGAACCTGAGCCTTTGTGATCTTGCCGACTTTTTCACGGTTAGGAACACCTGAACCGCCTTTAAGACCGAGTTCTTTCATGATCAGGACGGCTGCAGGAGGCGTCTTGATAACAAAGCTAAAGCTGCGATCGGCGTAAACCGTGATAACAACAGGCGTCAGAATGCCTTCACCTTTCTGTGTCTTAGCATTGAACTGCTTGCAGAAATCCATAATGTTGACACCGTGCTGACCGAGTGCCGGACCAACAGGAGGTGCAGGATTCGCTTTGCCAGCAGGACACTGCAATTTGACATAACCTACAATTTTCTTGGCCATTGTCTTTCTTCCAATAATGATTAAGCGTTCACCCGCTCGACCTGCGAGAAATCAAGATCGATAGGCATAACGCGACCCAATATACTCAAGTTCACACTGATCCGTCGCTTCTCATTATCGACAGCTTCAACTGTGCCCTCAAAGTTCACAAATGGACCGTTTGTAACACGGACTTTATCTTTCAAATTCATCTCTACTGTTGTCACAACTTTCTCAACCGAGAGATTCATCTGACTCTTCACTTTCTCTACTTCCGCTTCGCTCATCGCAGGAATTTCCTGCAACATCTGTGCGCTGCGTTCAGGCGATGCCATGCCTCCACGGGCTGACGGCCGACCAATAAAACCGACGATCTTCGATATCGAATTGACAAGTCGATAACTCTTCTCATCCATCTCCATCTGGATCATCATATAGCCAGGCATAAACTTTTCTGTGCGCCCTTTGCTATTTTTCTTCGTCGGATCTACAACCGTTGTCGTCGGCACAAGGACTTCTCCAAAAAGCGCTTTGGTTGCGGGATCCGCTTCCTCAATACTCTTCATGAGCGACTTGTATGCACTCATTTCAGCGCCAGACAGCGTATTGACGATATACCATTTCATAACGGATTTCACTCCTAAAACTGATCAAACAACCTTACGCGTTTTTTCAGTTTTATCGCCCGAAAAAACGGCGGTCTTATAAACCAGCAATAGCGTTTAGTCAAGCCTTATTAATAAAAAATACTCTCTACCAAACAAACATAGCAACTACCTCGATCTCACTCGCTCTTATACTTCACGCGTCTCTTTGCAGCTGCTAAATCTCAGGACACTATATCCCCAAAATCCAGTCTGTAAAACCTTTCGAAACGAAATCAAAAAGGAAAAGTATTAACGCGACAATCACACTCGTCGCGATAACTACTTTCATCGCATACTTCGTCTCATCCATCGTCGGCCACGTCACCTGCTTCATCTCGTAGGCCACGTTGAGTGCCCAGTTATAGACTTTGGAATTGCGCCAAAGCATGATCGTTCCAATGATCGCTAATATAAGACCGGCTACCGTCGAATATCGAACCGTATCACCCATCAATGGCTTGTCCATGACAGATAACAAACCAAAAATAAGGGATATGACATTGACAAATAGCCATGCCATCACCATCATCACGAACACAAAAGATATATTGACGTAACGTTTTACTTCATCCATGACGTACAATATGAAAATGAGAAGGGGAAAAGAAAAGCCTTTTGTCTCTTGGGGACAAAAGGCTTTTGCAACAGGGGTGGAAGGACTCGAACCCTCGGCCCACGGCTTTGGAGGCCGTTGCTCTACCAACTGAGCTACGCCCCTAGAGCCCCCAATGGCTCTACGGTCAAGAAGGGGCTACATATCTAATTAGACATCAAGAATCTTGGAGACGACGCCAGCGCCGACCGTTTTGCCACCTTCACGGATGGAGAAACGAAGACCTTCGTGCATGGCGATCGGGGTGATAAGATCAACTTTGATGTCGACGTGGTCACCAGGCATAACCATTTCGATGTCTTTGAGGGTAACAACACCCGTAACGTCCGTTGTACGGAAATAGAACTGAGGACGATAACCATTACGGAACATCGTGTGACGGCCACCTTCTTCTTTGGAGAGGATGTAAACCTGGCCAATGAAGGATTTGTGAGGATGGACCGAACCCGGTTTCGCAAGAACCTGACCACGTTCGATTTCGTCTTTCTTCGTACCACGGAGGAGGCAACCAATGTTGTCACCAGCTTCACCGTATTCAAGAAGTTTACGGAACATTTCAACGCCCGTAACAACCGTTTTGTCGATCTGATCTTTCAAACCAACGATATCAACGGCATCGGAAACGCGGATCTGGCCAGCTTCGACACGACCCGTGGCAACAGTACCACGACCGGAGATCGAGAAGACGTCTTCGACAGGCATGAGGAAAGGCTTGTCGATCGGACGCTGCGGGGTCGGAATGTAGCTGTCAACAGCATCCATGAGCTTTTCAATTGACTTCGTACCATATTCGCTGTCAACACCTTCGAGAGCCTGAAGTGCGGAACCAACGATGATCGGGGTGTCGTCGCCAGGGAATTCATAGCTCGAAAGAAGTTCGCGAACTTCCATTTCGACGAGTTCGAGAAGTTCGGCATCATCGACGAGGTCAGCTTTGTTGAGATAAACAACGATGTAAGGAACACCGACCTGGCGGGCAAGAAGGATGTGTTCACGCGTCTGAGGCATCGGGCCATCAGCTGCAGAAACGACGAGGATCGCGCCGTCCATCTGGGCAGCACCC
>JAFOHE010000048.1 GCA_017421975.1 Pseudomonadota bacterium | reverse complement strand
CTATCCCAAAGATGGCTTTTGGCAAAAGATTTCCGAAAAGTTCGCTGCAATGGACAACCAATTCCATCGAATGATGCGCGTCGAAACCTTCGAAACTATCGACAATAATCCTCGAAAAGAACGCTGGCGGCGAATCAAAAAAATCGTTGCCCATCCCCTGTGGAAAACCACAAAAGGCACAATACAAGCCAGACAGAATAATTCTGTCATAGAATATACTTTTGAAGCCCACGGAAGAACCTGGAAAGGCACGGCTGAAATCAGCAATACGCAAAGAATTTATCCCGCACCCTGCCTCGTTCGATATGATCGCCTGTTTCCAAGCAATAATATGTTGTTTGCAATCGAATAAAACGCGAAATACAGATATAATTAAATAATATTATATATCATACAACATTGCATTCTGTATTGCATGCGCGCCAATACGCCTCGCCTTTCGGGCTATCGGCGATGTGGCACGTGTCGCGACACGTGCACCTATTTCGCTGCGCGCATACGGCCCGCGCCTCTCCAATATCCCTTGCCAACGCCGTCATATTCTCCGATAATCCCCGTTCGCCGCAACACGATGTTGCAATGCATACTGCCGCATCATGAGGAGAAACCAGGTGAGTAAGAAAAATAAAGCGTCGGACGCCCTGAAACCAAAATCGCGCAGCGCACAAGCGGATTTCACAAATCCAGAGGCCCACTCCCCCTCGCCTTTGGAGAGAGGGGCCGGGGGGTGAGGCCCATACCCCCGCCGATATCGCCGACCGCTATACTTTCACGCGCTTTTTAGGCCGCGGTACGCAAGGCAGCGTCTATGCCGCCGAACGCAAATCCGACGGCCTGCCTGTCGCCATCAAAGTTCTTCAGATCAGCTCCATCCAAAACTGGAAGGAATACGAACTCTTCTGGCGTGAAGCCAAAACACTGCAATCGCTCGACATACCCGGCGTCGCGACGTTTTACGAAGCCATCGAAAACCTCGACGAAGACCAACCGCACGCCTATCTCGTCCAACAGCTCATTCACGGCAAAACGCTTGCCGATACCATCAAATCCGGCGTTCGATTCAGCATTCAGAAAGTCTTTTCGCTGGCCATACAAATCATCGATATTCTCGAAAAACTCCATCATCACGATCCTCCGATTATACACCGCGATATCAAACCGTCGAATATCCTTCTTGAACCCAATGGCAAAGATTACAAAGTCTATCTGACGGACTTCGGAGCCGTCTACAATCCGCTTTTGCAAAGAGGCGGTTCGACGATTGCCGGAACGTATGGCTATATGTCGCCCGAACAGCTCATGGGCAGCGTTTCACCCGCCTCGGATATCTACGCACTCGGCGTCATGCTCGCCGAACTCCTGAGCGGTATTTCCCCGGCAGATATGGAAGTTACAGAGTTTCGCCTCAATATCGAAAAGCCCCTCGAAAGCGTCCCAGCCCCCGTCGTTTCGCTGATTCGTCGCATGACCACGCCCAATGAATCCGACCGCCTGTGCGACTACGCACTTCTCAGGCAGAGTTTTTGCGCATTTGCGCAAAATAATTACACCCCAAATGCCCTTGTTGATTCCCACCAACAATCGCCAAAAGCGTACAATCGTCAGCTCAAAAAAGTCGAACGCATCGGCCAAAAGGGCAATCTCGACCTCTGGCTGCAACTCCCGGAACAAACGCCCAGAGAGATTTCCAAAGTTTATAAAAAACTGAATTCACCTTATCATCCTTTATTTGGTTTACAGGAATCATACGCAGCTCTCACTTTTTTTCTTAACCCGATGAATATATTTTTTAACTTTAAAAGGTTTGTTTGGATATTATTTTGTATAATATGTTTAATTATTCTTTGTATAGGAATTCCTGGTTTGTTCATAGATTTGATATGTGATACTTTTGATGATCTATATCGTCATTTAACAATGGGGTATAGCTTTGGTTCAGATTTATTTAAATTAATTATATTTATTCTAATACTATTAGGATTTGTATTTGAACCTGGAAAAGAATTTTGGGATTTTCGTAGAGAACTTCGGAACATTCATAATACTGAACTATTAAATGTTCCAAAACTGAAACATCTCCTTCAAAATGGCCGAAAATCCCTGGCGACTGTCCGCGATGTGCAATATCGATCAAATAGCAAAAAACAATATCCGGAATTTGTACTCCAATATGCCTTTAATCCGCCAGACGATAGCGAGCCTGGTGATCTCACACACGAGGTCGTCGTTCCTTATGATCCGGCTTTAAAGCCCGGAGATGTGCTGCCCATACTTTATACAATTTCAGAAGACAACACCGAGGTAATGAGCATGCCGTTTCCGTTTCCCACCAAAGCACTTCCCGAATTGTCCTCCTGTTATTGTAGAACTCTCCGCGGCGTGATACAAACTTCGTAATCTAATAGGTAAATCCATGTCAAAACAACCCATACTCCCACAATCCATCGCATTCGATTACGAAATCCTCATCTTACACCACGCACTCGACGATAGTCTTGTCATCGATCTGCACGGTTTTTACGCCGGGCTGTTTATTCTTGTTAAAACAGAAGCTCAGTAGATAGCCTGTATGCGCATCGGCGATGTAGGCACGTGTCACAACACGTGCCTACATCGCCGATGCGCCCTCTTGCGCGTGCCTATGTGCTCGACGGTTTAAGAGACGTTCGCCCGAACGTCTCTTAAACTACACCGTCTGCGCGCACACGGCCCGCGATGAATTACAGTAAACCGTCCCCACTGACGTGTATGCTGAAACCTTGATGGCCCAGATGGATACTTGAACAACCAGTTGGATGCTGTTAAATTTAAAGGCATCGATCACAATGATGTGACGAAAAAAAGAGAACACTGACCACAGGAGAGAAGGATGCCCAACAATACGAACGATAAATTCAGCACTTACTATCTTGGACTTGATATTGGCACAGATTCCGTTGGTTGGGCTGTGACCGATTTGTCGTACAACATCCTTCGCTATCGCGGCAAAGACATGTGGGGCGTCCATCTGTTTGAAAGTGCCAGTACTGCCGCTGAACGGCGTGGTTTTCGAACTGCTCGACGGCGGCGCGACAGGACAAAAAAGCGACTTGAGTGGCTTCGTGAACTCCTAAACGATGCGGTAAACGCTGTCGATCCCGGATTTTTTAAACGCTTGGAAGAAGCCCGCCTCCATCGAAATGATCGCACTGCGAACGCCGTTGGCTACCGTACCAAAAATACGCTTTTCGATGACCCCGAGTTTTGTGATAAGAATTACCATCAAGCGTGGCCGACGGTTTATCATTTGAGACGCGATTTGATGAAGCCGTGGGATCATAAGTATGATATACGATTGCTCTACCTTGCTGTTGCGCACATTCTAAAGAGTCGCGGCAATTTCCTGTATCAGGGCGCTTCGTTCGAAACGGGTAATGCGTTCGACACCATTTGGAACAACTTAACTGAAGCAGCTAAAGCATGTGGCATTTCCATCTTCACCGATTCCCCCGAAAAGCTCAAAACTGCACTTTTGCTAAAAGGCATTAAAATCCGAAAAGAGAAACTCGGAGAACTCCTAAGAGCCAAAGGCAACAAGCCGCTCACCGAACTTATCGGCATGCTCGTCGGCGGAAAACCGAAGCTTCATATCGTCTTTGCCGCTGATGAAGATGAAACCGACACCAAAGAACGATTCGAAAATGTCGATGAACTCAAGACTTTTTCGATAGCCAAACCAGATTTTGATGAAACGATCCTGCCTGCGCTCGAATCCGTTTTGGTTGAAGACGAACTTGAGCTCATCGTGCAGTGCAAAAAACTCTATGACTGGACAGTGCTTTGCAATATCCTCGGCGAACACCGATCAATTTCGGAAGCCATGATCGCACTTCACCAAAAACATAATAACCAACTCAAGATGTTGAAACATCTGGTAAAACGCTATATCCCAGAACAATTTGACGCATTTTTTAAAGATAATTCCGAAAAAGATAATTATATTGCTTGGATCGGAAAGGGAAACTTTAAAAATAACGGCAGTACATGCCCCCAGGAAGACTTTGAAAAAGCAGTTAAAACTCTATTAAAGTCAATACCTGATGATGCGCCAAACAAATCCACAGTAATAGACAGTGTAGAAAATCATGATTTTCTGTCGAAATGCCGCACTGGCAACAACGGCGTCATTCCATACCAACTGCATTTGAACGAACTGAGGCAGATTCTCAAAAATGCCGCGCAATACTATCCGTTCTTAAATCTGACAGACGATGATTCCGGATTTACAATCAAAGAAAAGATAGAATCGCTCGTGACATTTCGTATTCCCTACTATGTTGGGCCACTCAACGGACATCATCGGGCGGAGACAAACCCTTTGCATGGTCATGCCTGGATCATACGCCACAAAGGTTTTGAACATACGCCCATTCGTCCTTGGAATTTCGAAAAGGTCGTTGACCGCGACGCATGTGCAGAAGCTTTTATTCGACGCATGACAAACAAATGTACTTACCTGCCGTCGTGTAATGTCATTCCAAAGGAATCGCTGCTTTATTCTGAATACATGGTGCTCAATCAATTGAATAATCTAAAGATTGACGGCAAAACGATTGAAAAAGATGACAAAAAGCGACTATTCAAATTGTGCAAATTACAACGTTCAGTGACGAGCAAAGATATTAGAAAAGCACTCAATCTTGAAACAAAAACGTTGACTGGATTCGATGGCGATCTGAAGCTGTCACTCAAATCGTATCACGATTTTAAAGCCATACTGGGTGATTCAGTGATAGAACGTGACAACATTCGAAGCTTTGTAGAAGACTGCATTCATGCATGCACTGTGTTTAATGAATCGACCGACGATTTGCTCGAAAATCGCATTCGCAATCGTGCTATTCAACATGGCATAAAACTATCAGAGCAACAGACGAAAAAAATTGCATCGCTCAAGTACAGGGACTGGGGCAATTTCTCGCGTGAATTTTTGACACAAATCAACGGTTACAATCAGGGTCATGGTGAGTGTTATTCGATAATCCATGCACTCTACGAAGAAACAGATAACCTGATGCAGCTTCTGAGTGCACGAAAATATACTTTTAATGAAAACATTCGTGAATATAACGATGTCCATCGACAGACAGCTCAAAATTTAAGTTATAACGCCCTCGTTAAACCACTACACTGCTCACCGTCTGTCAAACGTGCAATATGGCGGTCACTCGCTATTGTCAAAGATATCCTGCGCATTACAAAGCATGAGCCGTCGCGCATTTTTGTCGAAATGGCCAGAGACGACAGCAACAAAAAAGCCAAAAACAAGGGCAAACGCACGACATCACGCAAAGACCAGCTACTCGAAATCTTCAGTCACATTCAGAAAGATCCTCAAGTACACGCAGAACTGCTCGACAACCTAAAAAACAAGACCGACGATGAACTGCGCAGGAGCAAAGACCGGCTGTATCTGTATTTTAGCCAGAATGGACGGTGTATGTATTCCGGCGACCCCATTGATCTGGATCGTCTTTTATCAGATCAGCAGGGGACAAACTGGGACATTGATCATATTTACCCTCAATCCAAAGTCATCGATAACAGTCTGGATAACCGCGTACTCGTGCGAAAAGATCTCAACAACAAAAAAAAGGACAAACTGCCCATTCCCAGTGGTGTCGTCAGCGAAGATGCAAAAAAACACTGGAAATGGTTGGTCGATCACGCCTTAATCTCACGAGAAAAATACAACCGCCTGACGCGAAATAATGCGCTGAGTGCCGATGAGTTGGGCGGATTTATCAGCCGTCAACTCGTCGAAACACGCCAAACAACCAAACAAGTCTGCGAACTTCTGCGAACAGTTTTTGACGACAAAAAGACGACAGTGGTCTACTCACACGCTGGCTGTGTGAGCGAATTCCGCAAGACCCATACCCATCCCGATCGCGGCGAGTGCGAAATGGTCAAATGCCGCGATATCAATGATTTTCACCATGCAAAAGACGCCTATTTAAATATCGTCGTTGGAAATGTCTTTTATACGCGGTTTACCGGCAAACCGAGCGATATTTTTGCAAGCGGTGAAGCGGTCAACGTGCGCTACTACGTCAAAGATGATAACGAGGATGGACGCAAAAAAGGCACCGGCCTGCTCGAAAACGTGATCAAGCGGTACGATCCGAAATTGCAACGTGAAATCATCGCGTGGATTCCCGGAAAGAGTATTCAAATCGTTCGTGACAATATGCGCAGCAATCGCATACAGTTCACGCGCTATGCGTATGAAAACAAAGGTGGATTCTACGATCAAATGCCTCTAAAGGCGAATGCCTGTAATGATGCGAAAATTCCACTAAAATCTTCACAGTCTTGTTTTTACGACTGCAGTCAATATGGCGGTTATGATAATGATAAAGGTGCCTATTTTATCCTCGTCGATTATATCGAAAAGAAAAAGCACGTTCGTGCCTTCCGACATGTGCCTGTTCGTTTGGCTGCAACGATCCGACGTCACCCGGAACGGCTTTTACAATATTGCCGCGATCCAAAACCCTTTGGGCTTGGCTTGAAAGATCCCAAAATATTAATTAATAAAATATTGTTCAATTCCAAGTTTATTTTTGACGGTTTTCCGTTTACAATCAACGGACGCACGGGCACTTCGTTTGCAATTCGTCATTGCTTGCAACTTGTGTTACCTAATACACTTGAACGTTATATTAAGATTGTTTTAAAATCAACTGAAACCAATCAATGTTCTCCAGAAATTACCTCAGATGAGAACGAAACAATCTATTCAATATTATTAAATAAAAACAAAAATACAATATATCAAAAACGTCCTGCATCCCAACTTAAAACTCTTGAATCTGGGCAAGATCGTTTTAATTCTCTTTCTTTAATTGAGCAGTGCAAAGCATTAAAAAATATACTCGATTTATTCATTTGTTCAAAAGCTTCTGCCGATTTAAGTCTAATCGGTGGTACAGGACAAGCAGGTAAATTGTCAATCTCAATGGACATCACAAAGCGAGAATCTGCGTATCTGGAGCATCAGACGCCGACGGGGCTGACGTGTGTGCGAATCGATCTAAAAGCATTGAAATAATACTTTGATAACAGGCTTACCCACTCGGAATGCAAAGCGGGCGTTGCGGGCCGGCGATTGAGGCCCGCAGCGGGGGTAGCTGCGTATTTGTGGGGCGTGCTATCTCGCTCACGCTCGATACGCACTGCCCGTGGGGCTATCTCGCTATGCTCAATACGCCCCACAAATAGCAGCGCAGGGGGCGGCTGCCCCCACATAAACAAGATATATTACTCAAGGAATAAAATGAGCTGGAGAACAATCGTCATTTCCCAGCGTTCAAAGCTGGATTATTCACAGGGATATCTGGTGTGCCGTGGCGAAAAAATGCAAAAGGTCCATTTGTCTGAGATTCATACGGTCATCGTGGAATCGACAGCAGTGTCGCTGACGGCGGCTTTGCTTTGTGAACTCGTACATCACGATGTGAAAGTCATTTTTTGCGATGAATGTTACAATCCGCAGTCGGAGCTGGTACCTTATGCTGGGAGTTTCGATGCTGCCGACAAATTGCGACAACAGATGGCATGGACGCACGAGTCTCAGGAAAATGTCTGGACGGCGATTGTCCGCAACAAGATTGCGCAGCAGGCAGCGCTTTTGCGCCATTTGAAATTCGAAGCATCCGCGCAGATGCTCGACGAATATCTCGACGGCCTCCTGCCAGGTGATCCAACAAATCGCGAGGCAATGGCGGCACGCATTCATTTTAATACATTATTTGAAAAATCATTTTCAAGAAACCAGAGCGAATCGTCGATCAACAAGGCACTGAATTATGGATATGCGATTTTGCTTTCATGCGTGAATCGGGAAATCGCCGTCAACGGTTATATCATGCACCTTGGCATACATCATATCGGTCATACGAATCCGTTTAATCTGGGCTGTGATTTGATGGAACCGTGGCGGCCGGTTGTTGATAGCCTAGTTTACCAGCTGGCACCTCAGAAATTCGACACAGAGGAAAAACGCGAATTACAAAAGTTATTGCAAGTGACCGTCACAGTCAATGGCGAAGAACGATACTTGCCCAATGCCATTGAGATTTATTGCAGGAATGTGTTTCGGGCACTTACAGAAAATGACGCTTCCTGCCTTACTTTTTACGAAAGATGAGATACCGATATATGAGAGTCATGGTCATGTTCGATTTGCCAACAGAAACTGCAGCCGAGAGGCGTGCTTATCGCCAATTTCGCAAGGGATTGATACGCCATGGGTTTATGATGCTGCAGGAAAGTGTGTATGTAAAACTCGCATTGAATGCGACGGTACAAAACAGCGTGATGGAAGCCGTGCGACGGATGAAACCTGAACGCGGACTGATCAACATGCTGTGTCTGACCGAAAAGCAGTATCAGCGCATGGAATGTGTGCTTGGCGACAATATGTCGAATAACATCACCTCAACTGACAGGTTAATTGTTCTATGATAACACTCATGCATCCTCTCCTTGTTTCACGCATCGTGCTAACCCAGGACGCTCCCACCATACTGACGGTCGAGCATCCTGATACGCTCACATCACTCGTGCAGGATTTGCATGCACAGACGAATAACGAAACTGGCGGTTTCCAGCTTTGCGAAGACCTCAAACCAGTCAATATCGCAAAAGAACTGTCACTCGTCCATTCACCTTTTGCCCTCGATTTTGAACAACGCAAATTATTGACACGAATTCAGACGGATTTGAATCAGCTCTCGATGTCTCCCGAACACTACCAAAGCACAGCAACGATTCAAACTGCGTTGCAAAACTATCTGCATGAACTCGAATGTGATTACACCATTCCCCTTCAATGGGATGTCGAAATTTGTGCAGCAAATATCGCCAAAGCCGCCAACCTCAGCATTATGACGGACGGTCTGTCTTTGCCCGAACGGATTCTCCTGTTTTTACAAGCTGCAACTACACTCAAGCTCGCCAGATTTTTCGTGTTTGTGCATCTGAGACCATTTTTGACTCCGAAACAGCTTCGGGATTTATTTTATGAGGCGCGACTGAAAAAGTATTGTCTGATGCTCATCGAAGCGAAAGACATGCCCAGATGCGATGCCGCTGAACGCCGTTTGACCCTTGACGCCGATTTATGCGAAATCGCCAATGATTTTGCAGATATGAAGTAATTTCTTCTTTACGTGTGCCAGATTCTGAGGCATATTCTCTTATGTGCATACGAATGTTTTTTCGTATGCACTTTGAGCCTCCTCTTTTGAGTCCCCTCTCAAATGACACGGTAGAGTTCAAACAAAGATTTATCCACATCGTCCATCATTCGATGGGCTCTTGCAATGTGCAAGATTTATAGCTCTTTGACAATTCAGTCATTGACATCTCTTTAAACACAGATATCCCTGTTGAAACATGGTTTTAAAATCGTAGAGGTTTGAGTACCGTGTCATTTGAGAGGGGTATTCGACCGTGTCCACCCCTGATGAGGTGAACATGCTGTTTGAGTACCGTGTCATTTGAGAGGGGTATTCGACGATCAGGATCAGGATCAGGCCGAGGATCAGGTTTGAGTACCGTG
>JAFOHE010000047.1 GCA_017421975.1 Pseudomonadota bacterium | reverse complement strand
GTTTGAGCTCGGGCCGCGCTTGATGGGCGTCGTCATCGGCCTCGCATTGGTTCTCTGGGGCGTGCTTCCCTATGTTATGGATTGGTATAACGAAAAAAAGGAGAGGACAGACCCTCCATCCCGCCGATTTTGGAGCCCGTCAGTGCTGCCTGAAGACCAACAGGCTTCTCGACTTTGTCGATATTGGCAATCACCGGCGAATCATCGACCTTTGGCCGATGTATGTCGAGCGTCGACGGCTCTGCAATAATGACGTCCTCATCTTCGGCAACCGGAAGCGGTTCTTCCTCTTCCTCTTTTTCCTTGTGCTCCGAAATGTCGGTCAAAATCTCCACCCACCGCGGGGCAAGATGGGCAATGCCGATAACCTGATCTTCGCTCTTGGCCAGCCAGAAAGCGGCAAAAATAAACAGGCTGTGGAGCAAAAAACTGACGAGCAACGCACCCGACAGTGGCGAAGAAAGACGCGTTGCCAGTTCCGTCGCCGGTTTTGTCAGCACTCCAACTGCCGGTGAGTCATAACAAAGCACAAAATCGAGCTTGTAGCCCATATTCAAAATGAGCCAATCATCCACGTCAAACGGCATTTCAGTGTCGCTTTCAAAACGCTCGGCATACGCACTTTTGCCATTCGAAGCATAACTCGCAACATACCCCCTGGGCACACGAATTCTGCCTCCCTCATAAACCGTAAACGCCTCTTTCATGGACGAAACAGCAAACTCGCCCTGAGGCCCTAAACGCACCGGCGCATCATCGATATATTTTTCTTTGATGATCTGCTGATCAAACACGAGTGCAGCACGAAGCTGTTTTGGCATAAATCCCCCCGACCGGACACCGGAGATTTCATTGATGGAGATGATAGGAATGTTTTATTCGGATGCCTGCCGCTATCGCTTTGCGATACGCGGCAGTTCGCGCACGCTATCGCTTTGCGATACGCGGCGCGGGCACAGGCTATCGTTCGCTTAAAGCGAACGATACGCCGTGCCTTTTTTTCGCAGACGTTTTAGGCACAAAAACGCGATTCCTGCAAGTATGTAGGCCAAATATCCACCACGGCTTTCCCGCCATGACACGGAACAACCGCCATCGCTCACACTCCAGGCAGCGTCGATCCACGAACGATAGGGCAGCACAGACGTCGAGAGGCTGTACAAACGGCACGTCCCGTCCACTCTGGCATGAACGCCGACAATCTGTCTGTCGCCATTGACCTCGACGAAAACAGGCCCCCCCGAATCCCCATAACATGAACCGCCGTCGCAGTAAAGATGGAGACTTGCGTGGTTGGGAACGAACAACCGCTGGTCTTCAATATGCGCCTCGCATTGTCCATAGGAGCGTTCACAAACAGCATCAACCTTTCCTTCGACGACGCGCCGCACGCCAGACACGCCATTTTCGTCGGCCCCAAAACCTGCCATTTTAACCGTAAGATCCTGTGTGATGGTCACCTGCGAGGGTATCCATGGCACAACATCGATGGGTTCAAAGAGCCGGATCATGGCAAGATCATCGTGTCGTCCGTTCACGACGTAATCCGGATGCACTCGGACATCCGCAATGGCGTGTGAAGTCGAAGTTTTATCCCCGATGCGAGCGCCCACCACGATGCGAACACGGTCTTCATCCATAAGCTTTTGTATGTCCAACGCGTCATCGCCGGTCACACAATGCGCTGCCGTCAAAACGGTATCAGGTGAAATGAGCGTCCCCGAACAAAAGACCAGTTCTTGCTCACCGACGCTTGCCACGAGCGCAACAACGGCATTGTAAGTCACATCATCCGCCGGTATGCCGCCGACAATGGCCTGACGATGGGAAGATAACGCATCCCCCTCATCCACGGCACATCCCGAGCTCCCGACGATTGCACAAAACGCAACACAAGCCATTCTCAAGCAAAACCGCACGCGGTTCATGCCAAACGCCGCCTGCCCCACAGCCATAGGCTCAAAGAAGCGTCAAGTCATCGCGGTGGACGACGACATCGAGAATGTGGAAACCGAGCAGATCGACAATGTCTTTGGAGTGATGACCCGCAATCTTGCGGATTGCCCTGGCATCATAGACGGCAATACCTTTGGCAAAGACCGCGCCTTGCGCGTCGGCAATTTCGACGCCCTCGCCCTGATCAAACTCTCCCTCGACGCGCACGATGCCTTTGGGAAGGAGACTGCACCCTTCGGACACGATGGCTCTCTGCGCTCCATCGTCGCAACAAATGCGTCCATTTGCCTGAAGCGACTGAATCCATGTTTTGTGGAGCGTCTGCCTGGGTTCGTCCGAATAGAGCAACGTTCCAATATCGCCGCCCGATAACGCACGCTGAAGCAATTTTGGCGATTTGCCACGCATAATGAGCGTAGAAATGCCCATGCGAGCGCACATCCTCGCCGCAGCAATTTTCGTGATCATACCGCCCGTGCCGACATCCGAATTCGAATCTTTTGCAAAGATGTCGAGCGAGGGATCAAAAGCCTCGATCTGTTCAATGCGCTTGGCAGTAGCATCTTCTTTGGGATTGGCCGTATAGACGGCATCAATATCGCTCATAATGACGAGAAGATCTGCCCGCGTCATGACGGCGACGCGGGCAGAAAGCGTGTCATTGTCACCAAACCGTATCTGGTCGTTTGCCACAGCATCATTTTCGTTGACGATGGGAACGACGCCCATTTCGAGAAGTGCCTCGACGGTGCGCCGCGCATTTGAAAAGCGCGCACGATCCTCAAGATCGGCACGCGTCAGAAGGATCTGGGCGCTATGCAGACCGTAATAATTCAGTTCATTTTCATAGTACTCCATGAGGAGCGACTGCCCGATGCCAGCGAGTGCCTGAAGCGTCGGCAAATTTTTCTGGCGGTCAGGACGAGGACAGCCGATGACGCTTCTTCCCAGCGCAACGGCGCCGCTCGTGACCACAATGACTTCCCTGCCAGCCTCACGGAGTTCGGCAATCATCTCGATGATGCGGCAAAACACGCCGCGGTCAAGGGACATGTCGGCATTATGCGTGAGAACGGCACTTCCAATTTTCAGAACAAGGCGTCTCGCCCTGCCCAGATTCTGTCTTCCGGAAATACTCATACGATCGTATCCAACACCAAAAAATCAGAGACACAAAAAAGCGCCGCGTATTGAGCCCAAAGGGCGAAATAGCGGCGCACAGCGCTGCGTATTGCGCTGCCTGCGGCGGCGCAATAGCCGCGCAAAAGGCGGCGTATCGTGTCAACGATAGCCGCCTGCCACTCAAATCATCCATTACCCCTTAACCAAAGGGATTGTCCATGATTTCTGTCGCTCAATGGCGACGACCGCCTCCCACACGCGGTATAAAGCGTTTAATCAGAAAAAACGGGCCTGTCCCCCAAGACATCCTTCACGCGCTTTTCATCGCCACAGCTTCCCGTTTTAATCACGAAAAGTGCGGACGTGCAAACGCTCAGGGATTTGATGATGGCCTCCTGTTCATCGGGCGTTTTGTCGGTCGTTACCATAGCATCCAGTTTCTGGTTGAGTTTTGTGAACTCGGGTTCGAGCACATCCGCCATTTTATCACAGTCATGCTGGAGTTTTGACGCTTCTTCAACGTGACCGCAAATATCCTGAAGCACTTCAGCATCGTTTCGACAGGCTGTCATGGAGACAACCATGCCGAAAGCAGC
>JAFOHE010000046.1 GCA_017421975.1 Pseudomonadota bacterium | reverse complement strand
CGCCGATAGCGCCGAATGCCGTGCGTATTTTGCCGAGAGACGCGCGGGCAGCACGTCTCTTGGCGAAATAGCACGGCCACATTACTACATCGCCCACTGTTTTATCATCGGTCTTGCTCGATTTACGAACTTAGAGGCGACGTTTGATACTTACATTCATTGTGAATTGCTGACGACTGCTCAAACCGCTTTAAGTTCATATACGACATCTTTTGATGCCTACTCAAACCGCTTTAAGTTCACATACGACATCTTTTGATGCCTACTCAAACCGCTTTAAGTTCACATACGACATCTTTTGACGTCAACTCAAACCGCTTTAAGTTCACATACGACATCTTTTGATACTCACTCGGACCACTTTGGGTTCACACCATGTGTCAATTGGTGCTTATTAAAACCATTTAGAGCATTTTTTATCATGAAAGCTGTCGCCCCAGGCACCGTCAAAAATGCACGCCAGGCACTTTTGGGAACCTGGAAACCACTCTGTGACCTCATCAACGGACTTGCCATCGTCACGCCTTCCGACGAACTTGAAAGCCTGATTGCCGAAATGAACATCCGCATCCAGTCCAAGAAAACCGCCCTCAAACAGCGCAAATCCGCCAAAAAGACTGCGAAAGAGGCAGCTCAGGATGTCGTGGATGTCGTGGAATAATGTTTTTGTGTGAGCGCTCGCCTATGGGCGGTCACGTAGTGCCGCCCATACGGCTCGCCTGTTCGCCTATGCGCTGCGCGCATACGGCTCGCTAACCGCCCGCTATTCCGTTGGAATACGCGGGCAGTTTTGGTATGATGAACACCAGATAATCAAGTCTCCCCCATCGGGGAAGATTTTGAGGGGGTCCAAATGGAGACAGACGATGTACGCAAAAGATCCAAAAAATACAGACGATTACATTGAAATTCTCAAAGGTTTAGACAATCGAGAAAAACTAAAAATCATTAGCGCGCTCACGGATTCAATGTTGAAGTCACCAGCGGTAAAAAAAGAAGCATTGAAAGCAATGGAAAGGTTACGAGAATTATATCCAATGCCTACTGACATTGACTATGAAAAGGAACGCGAAATTGCAATGGGAGCAAACTATGGCTCTCTTGATTGATACAAATGTAATCATGGATTACATTACAAAAAGAACTACATCTCCTAATCTGGATGCTTCTATCCATGCCATTGAATTATGTGCTGAACATAACGTATGCGGTTATGTCGCATTTCATTCCATTCCAAATCTATGGTTTTCTTTAAGAAGAATACCGCAGGAAATAAGAAGACAATGGCTAATTCAAATCTGTAATCTACTGACCGTTATAGGTAAAGAACATGACAAGGTTGTCAGGGCTCTTCATAACACTGATTTTAAAGATTTTGAGGATTGTTTACAGGACGAATGTGCCATTCATGCGAATGTAGATTATATCGTTACCTGGAATATCTCCGATTATACAATTAGCAAAATCAAGGCGATAACTCCTGTACAAATGATTGAATTATATAAAGTTTAACCATTCAGAGTCGTGTCGTTGCCGACTCACGTTTGTTCTATGATGCACGATGGTGTGAAAATGTCTACAAATGATACTGACCAGAGAAATCCGAACCAGTACGAAATGTCAGAAGCTGAAACGCGCTGGCTGATTGATGCACAGCTTCGTCAGGTCGGTTGGGAAGCCGATTCTGTCCAACTTCGCCATTCGCATGGCACACGTCCCGAAAAAGGCCGAAACCTGGCGATTGCAGAATGGCCGACCGATTCCAGCGTGAGTGAACACGGATATGTGGATTATGCGTTGTTTATTGACACAAAGCTCGTGGCTACCATCGAAGCCAAGGCTGCGCATATCGATATTCCCTCGGTGATCGATTATCAGTGCAAGGACTATTCGCGCCATATCCGTAAAGAAGATGCACCTTATGTGATATCACGCTGGGGACAGAATCAGGTACCGTTCACGTTTGCGACGAATGCCCGGCCCTATTTAAAGCAGCTTGAGACGAAATCGGGAATTTGGTTTCTGGATTTGCGGATGCCGAGCAACAAGCCTAAGCCGCTAAAAGGCTGGATAAGCCCGACCGGAATTTTGGAATTATTGGAAAGAGACGTTGAAGCCGGAAACCGCGCACTTGAGACAATGCCTTACGATTTGTTGCGAGACCGTGACGGCCTGAATCTTCGCGCCTATCAGATTAAAGCCATTCAGGCAGCAGAAGCGGCCGTAATTCGCGGTCAGGAGAATATCCTTCTGGCCATGGCAACCGGAACCGGCAAAACGCGGACAATTCTTGGCCTGATTTATAGATTCCTAAAATCCGGACGATTCCGGCGCATCCTGTTTCTCGTTGACCGCAATTCCCTCGGCGACCAGGCCATGGATGTATTTAAAGACGTCAAACTCGAAGAATTGATGACGCTTGATAATATTTATAACATTAACGGACTTGGCGATGGCAGTATTGACAGTGAAACGCGTGTGCAGGTCGCGACTGTGCAAAGTATGGTCAAGCGCATTTTATATAATGAAAATGATACAATTCCGGCTGTCACAGATTTTGATCTGTTAATCATCGATGAAGCGCATCGCGGTTATATTCTCGACAAGGAAATGGGCGAAGATGAATTGTTATATCGCGATCAGATCGATTATCTGAGCAAATACAGAAGCGTGATTGAATACTTTGATGCCATTCGCATTGCTCTGACAGCTACACCGGCATTACAAACGACGCAGATCTTTGGCCAGCCGGTATTTAAATATACCTACCGTGAAGCCGTCATTGATGGCTATCTGGTTGATCACGACCTGCCCCACAACATTCATACAAAACTTCGCGACGAAGGTATTCATTATACAAAAGGTGACACCATCGCTCGCTATGATCCAGTAACCAAAGAAATTATAAATAGTGAATTACTGGATGATGAACTGGATTTCGATATTGAGGGCTTTAACCGCAAAATCATTGCCGAATCTTTTAACCGTGCTGTACTCGAAGAAATTTCCCGCGATCTCGATCCTCAAAATCCACGTGAACACGGGAAAACATTGATTTTTGCTGTAGATGATGAACATGCAGACCAAATTGTGCGTATTTTACACGATATCTATGCAGAACGAGGTCTGGACAATGATGCCATTGCAAAAATCACCGGCAGCGTCGGCGGCGGCAATCCTAAAAAAGTGAAAGAAGCCATCAAATCCTTTAAAAATGAATTGTATCCCAGTATCGTTGTGACCGTGGATTTGCTCACAACGGGGATAGATGTTCCGGAGATCACAACGCTCGTCTTTATGCGACGCGTGAAATCCCGTATTTTATTTGAACAGATGATGGGGCGCGCTACACGGCTTTGTCCCGAAATTCATAAAACGCATTTTGAGATTTATGATCCCGTGGGTGTGTATGAGTCGTTAGCCGATGTCAATACGATGAAACCCGTCGTCGTCAGTCCATCCGCCAGTTTCGGGCAGTTACTGGACGGATTAAAAGTCATGGACGACGGGGCGCAGATTGCGAATCAGGTGGATCAAATTGTCGCGAAACTACAGCGAAAAAAACGCAATATGAATGACGCGACGCTCGAACATTTCATCAGCATGGCCGGTGGTCTCGATCCTACGCAGTTGATAGATGAAATACAGCAATTAAGCGCGGCAGATGCCAAAGATAAGCTGCTTTCCCTTGAAGATCTGTTTGTTTTCCTGGATGATCACAAATCCGGTAAAGGCAGGTCGGTCGTGATCTCAGATGCAGAAGATGAAGTGATTTCGCATACACGCGGTTACGGAGACAGCCAGACACTTGAGGATTATCTGGATGATTTCGCCGATTTCGTCAAATCCAATATGAATGAAATCGCTGCTTTAAATATCGTCTGTACACGACCAAAAGATTTGACGCGCGAAAGCCTGAAAAATCTGCGTCTGACGCTCGATCGTGAAGGATTTACCGCGCAAAAGCTCAATACTGCGATTTCAAAAATGACTAATGTGGAAATCACGGCCGATATCATCAGTCTGATTCGCCGGTATGCCATTGGATCAGCACTCGTAAGTCACGAAATCCGAATCCAAAGCGCAGTCGATAAACTCAGGAAAGCGCACCAATTCAGCCCCCCGGAATTGACATGGATCGCACGCATGGAAAAATATCTTCTCGAAGAATCTGTATTGAATATCGATGTATTTGACGAAGATGGGCGATTCAAGGCACAGGGCGGCTTTGCAAGACTCAATCAAATCTTTAAAAATCAATTGGAAAGCGTCGTACAGGAATTGAATGAATATTTGTATGACGATGGAGGAAGAATCGCATGACCACTCAGGAAATTGTCTCAAAGCTCTGGAATCTCTGCAATGTGCTTCGCGATGACGGCATTACCTATCATCAGTATGTTACGGAGCTGACTTATATACTTTTTTTGAAAATGGCGAATGAAACTGGCACAGAGAAACAGATTCCCGAGAAATATCGATGGAATGTATTAATTTCCAAAAGTGGGATTGAGCTGAAAAGCTATTATAAAGATTTGCTCGATCATCTGGGTGAAAACTGCACGGGACGCATTCGCGAAATCTATCAGGGAGCTTCGACGAATATCGATGAACCCAAAAACCTCGAAAAAATTATCAAAACGATCGATGGTTTGGATTGGTTTTCGGCGCAGGAAGAAGGCCTTGGCGATTTGTATGAAGGACTGCTCGAAAAGAACGCCAACGAAAAGAAATCGGGTGCCGGCCAGTATTTTACGCCTCGCGTGCTGATCGACGTCATGACGCGCCTCATGAAGCCGCAGCCCGGCGAGCGTTGTAACGATCCTGCATGCGGCACATTTGGTTTTATGATTGCCGCCCATCAATATATCAAAGATCAGACGGACGATTTCTTTAATCTCGATGCAGAAACAGCCGACTTCGAACGCAATAATGCATTTACCGGCTGTGAACTCGTCCATGACACCCACAGGCTCGCTCTGATGAACGCCATGCTTCACGGCATCAATGGTGAGATTCTGCTCGGCGATACGCTATCCACCAAGGGCGAGCAGATGAAAGATTATGATCTTGTACTGACCAACCCGCCGTTTGGTACGAAGAAGGGCGGCGAACGGGCGTCTCGCAATGATTTCACCTTCCCGACCAGCAACAAACAGCTGAACTTTTTACAGCACATCTACCGAAGTCTAAAACCCAATGGAAAAGCACGCGCCGCCGTGGTACTGCCCGATAACGTGCTGTTTGCCGATGGCGATGGCGAGCGCATCCGCGTGGACTTGATGGACAAATGCAATCTGCATACGGTTTTGCGGCTTCCCACAGGCATCTTTTACGCGCAGGGCGTCAAAACGAATGTATTATTTTTCACGCGAGGAAAAACCGACAAGAATAATACTAAGGAAGTCTGGTTCTACGATTTGCGCACGAATATGCCGTCATTCGGCAAGACCAATCCGCTCAAACCCGAACATTTTGCGGACTTTGAAAAGGCGTATGAAGCCAGTGACCGTCGCAAAATAAAGGATGAACGCTGGAATGTATTTACACGCGAACAAATCGCAGAAAAAGGCAACAGCCTCGACCTTGGCCTGATTCGCGATGATTCGATCGTCGATTATGAGGATTTGCCCGATCCGATTGAAAGTGGCGAGGATGCGATTGCCCAGCTGGAAGAAGCCGTGGATTTATTACAGAGTGTGGTGAACGAATTGAAGTCTTTGAAGTGAAGGGAGAGCCAGAATATGGATGAAAAATCACAAATTCTCTTTATGCAAATACGGATTCTGCGCATTGCATCGACGCGGTTACATAAGTCGCTAAAGGAAACGGCGATTCTGTTTCGTCAATACGATGTTTTGGCATATATCCGGACAGGATATGGTATCTTTCATGTGGAAGGCGATGATGCTGTGTTTGAGGATGTCAGGAACTACCTAATCACAAAGGGGGCTGTTGTATGAAAAAATTAGTTTCTGGTATGATACTATATCACGGCAGTTATTGCGTGGTTGACAAACCAGATTTATCCAAATGTGCAAAGTATAAGGATTTTGGTCAGGGCTTCTATCTTACGTCTTCGAAGCGACAGGCAAAGAATTTTTCAAAAATATCCGTATCGAAAGCTAAGAATGACGGCATGATTCCTGAGAATTCGGATTGCGGCTATATGTCCTGTTTTCGAGTGAATGATATTTCAGAACTTTCATGTTATTATTATGATACTGCGGATATTCACTGGCTCCATTGTATT
>JAFOHE010000045.1 GCA_017421975.1 Pseudomonadota bacterium | reverse complement strand
GTTGCCGGGGGCTACTCGCCCAAAGCCCTACGGGCTTTATATAATGCGTTATCTACAAACTTTGCGTGTATAGATAAAAACATACGAACAACTGGACTTGCATATTTCCACATCGTCATGTTTAGCTTGAGAATCCAAGATAAAAAAATGCCGCGTATGCCACCAGGCATAGCGGCAGAGGGGATGCGTATTGAGCGAAGCGAAAAGCATCCCCACGGAAATGCGTATTGAGCGAAGCGAGAAGCATTCCGCCCAAGCAAAGCGCATGAGACTTTATGCATTTTGCAAGTGCGAAGATGCAAACATGAGGATGAGGGAAATCATGTTGCCGTTTAGGTCACCGGAAATGAGCACTTGTTGTCCGTCAGCGGTCAGCGCGAGTGCACCGAGGAGCCCACCGAGGCCTGGGATACCCAAACTGGCAGCAGCCTTTATAATGTCTGGCCAAAGCGCGTTAAATTCGGAAGCTTCCTCTGGGGTTTTGAAGGTTGCAGACAAATTGAGATGCGGGTTTGCAGCCGTCGAAAGGGAAGCCTGAATAAAAACGGGGGGAGTGAATTTTGGGAAAGACGGGCCGAGTGCGATGCCTTCAATGCCTTGCAACGCAAAGAAGAGCGTAGGCATAGAGGGCGAATCACTCGTCGTGATGATCCCGAGCGAATCGAGGAAAGTCTTTGCCTCTTCCGGCGAATCGGCGTCATCGTCACGTTTGGCAACAATAGCATCGAGATGGGGCACATTGAGCGTCGGCAGAACCTCGGGTTTGAGAAAGAGAACTGTGTGATCGTTTGGAATGAACACAGAGCGTTTATAGATACCTGAACGCGGATTGAAGCGCCCGTCATTGACATCGGGTGTGGCAAGCGGATGCGAATCGTATTCTTCCCATTTGATATCGGTTGGGAATGAATCGTCGATGGCTTTTTTGAGAACCTTCGGGGCAATTTTGTGCGAAACAACGAGGAAAGTTTCGGCGTACAATGCAGGATTGGCCGTAGCGATGAGCATGGCGTCGATATCAGTGATCGGATCGATATCGGAAGTTCCCAAAGTAAAGCGATAATCAGGGAAAGACTTGAAGAGGCGTCTGACGGCGGGCTCGAAGCGGGAGCCCTGAACGCGGTCATTTCGGATGAGTACAATCAATTTGGCGTTTCCTGGTGCCATGACGTGGAGATTGGGCATACCGGCCATATCCTTTCGGACAGCCGCAAGCTTTGCCTCATCGCGTGCAAGGTCGTGGGAAGGGCGTTCTTTTTTGGGTTCCTGTTCGGCAACGTTGCCAGGCTCGGCGGGGAGTTCTTCTTGTGGTTCTGGTGGAGCTGCAATGTTATCCGCCTGAAGATCAGGCTCTGGTGGAAGCACATCCGTATCGTCTTCAAACGGGTTCTCATCTTCCGCAAGAGCTTCAAGTTCTTCGAGGACATCCTCTGGCTCTGGCATATCCCCATCCTCATAGACGTCCATCATCCCGAATCCAGTTAATGGCGCGTCACTCCATGCAATTTTGATTTCGTAGGAAGCCACACGCCAATCGATGAACCAGGATACCGCCGTAAAAAGGGCGACGTGAAAGAGTATCGAAACAGTCCACGCGACAATGCGCACACGCCAACGTTCAGCGGGATTGAGCTGGATCGTGATGGGCGCAAGAAAATCTATGTTGTTTTTGTCGTTTAGAGTGGACATGAGTGTCAGGCCGTCATGAAAGCGTATTGGAACAACAACTGCGTTTAAGGAACGCGAACCGGCGTCAAATCATTCCGCAATGCGTACAAACGTATCTGAATGAATCAACAAAAAAGCACCCCGTAGGGTGCTTTTTTTAAGAAACCATAGGCGATTACGGATTGACGAGGAACTCGGCACGACGATTTCGCTGATGTTCGGATTCGGAGGAAGCACCGCTGACGACGGGATCCATGGCACCGCGGGATTTAGCGGAAACATGTTTGACACCGAATCTGTCGAGAACTTTTTTGACGGCGTCAGCACGGCGTTTGCCGAGAGCCATGTTGTATTCTTCGGTACCGCGTTCGTCGCAATGACCGACGACCTGAACCGAGGAGACGTCGGAACGGGAATTGAGGCACTGTGCATTCTCTTCGATGGTGGATTTGGCATCACTGCGAATGGTCGCCTCATCGAAGTCGAAGTAAGCGAGCGAAGGTTGGCAAACAGGTGCATCGACACATTTTTTGTTTCTGCAAATTTTGCCACTGGGGCAATCGGCATCGGACAAGCACTCAGGTTTGGCGGTGCAACGGTTATTTTCACAGATCTGATCGGCTGCGCAATCTTCTTCAACCGTTTCGGGATAGCACTCGGGGCCACAGCGTCTGTCGCGGCATTTTTGACCGGCGGGACAGTTGATGCCAGCATCAGGATTACAGTATCCGTTAATACGCTGGCACGTACCACTATTGCAAATATAGCTTTCGTCTTTTTTGCTCGAACAATGCTCATCATTACGACATTCAGCACATTTGGCATTGAGACAGTACTCATCATAGGACTTATGGTTATTCTCGGTCGTGCAGTCCGTGTCTTCATAGCACTCCGGATAAGAGGGAGAGCAAGCGTTAGCAAGGCAAACCATGCAGCCCGTAAGAATGAGCGCGATAAACTTCCGATTTTTCAACATCGGATCCTCCTTGGGGAACAAAACTATAAGTAAAGACGTCCTTTCTTCAGAAATGCATCTCAGTAAGGCATAAAAAATACTGCCCTAAGCAGT
>JAFOHE010000044.1 GCA_017421975.1 Pseudomonadota bacterium | reverse complement strand
GGAAGCAAGGGAGCTTCAGGCGGTTGCGCTTCTCCATGAATATGCGCATTTGGAAGGGAGTGTGTTTATTGACCGACTGAATCCCGTCAAACGCAACATGACGAAAAAGTTTTGGGTCAAGCGTGGCAAGGCGCTTGCGGAAGAGACGTATAAAGACACGAAACTCAAATATGTCTTTGATGAGCAGGCCTTTAAATGAGCGCAATAGGAGAAAAGATCAATTTTTTGCGCACGCGGGTTCTCGATGATGCGCCCTCCGTCTCTCTCAAGATGCCGTGGTGGCTTCGTGTCATTTTGGCAGCACTCGGCGGGGCGTGCATCTTTTTGTCGTTTCCCGATTACAACTTGTTTTTTCTTGCCTGGTTTGCGCTTGCGCTTGAACTTTTGGCGATCGATGGACTGACGGGAAAGCGGGCATTTTGGCTTGGTATGCTTGCGGGAACCGTGACGAATATCGGCGGTTTTTACTGGATCGAAAAGACGGTAGAGGTTTTTGGTCACATGCCGGTGGTCGTGTCCTGGATTCTGTGTATTCTTTTATGCATGGTACAGGCGCTTGTCTTTGGTCTATGGAGTTTGCTGGCGAGGGGGCTTCGAACGAAGCACGGGCAGCTGACGATGATGGCGGCCTTTGTGGCAGTCGAGTTCTTGTGGCCGATGATATTCCCCTGGTATATCGCCAACAGCCAGCACAATTTTCTTCCGGCGCTTCAGATTGCGGATATTTTTGGCGTCCTTGGCGTGTCCTTGTGGGTCATGTGTGTGAACATGATCGTGTATGATGCCGTGCGCGTTTTATGGCTTCGACGCCAGGGAATGGCGGCGCGTTTTGACCGAGTGTTTTATGGCGTCGCAGGGGGTTACGTCGTTTTGTGCCTCATCTATGGGCCGATACGTATGGCGCAGGTGGATGCTGTTCAGGCGCAGGCGGATAAGATCCGCATTGGCATGGTCGAGGGGGATCTGGGCATTTGGCAGATCGAACCGCCCGAGAAGATTAAGAATAATCTGTTTATTCACCACAGTCTCTCGAAGCAGCTTGAGGAAGACGGTGCTGAGCTGATTGTCTGGCCGGAGGCAGGGTATCAGTCGACGTATATCTGGGCGAGCCGTCTCAAGGATGCGTCATTGACGGAGTTGGAACTTGACGCGCTCTATGCGCCGTGGTTTGTGCCGGAGGCACGCCGCGTGTATGCCGTGATTGATGAGATGTTCGGGGAGTCATTCCGCCAGACGGTTCCCGTGCATCAGGCCTTGTGGCGTGCATTCTCGAGTGCAGCGCAGGGCCGCAAGCTGGCATCGATGGATGTGTATTACACGGCGTATGCGAACGGTTATGGCGTTATTTGCCGCCAGGATCCGCCGTTTATTCATCGTTGTCCCTATGTGGGTGTGACGCCGGATGATGTGACATGGTATTACCGGAGCCCCATGCCGCTCGGACAATCGCGTATGTCGGACGTCGTGAGACACACGAGCCCGTATGACCTGACGGCGCCGATACGCGATAACAAGGCTGCCTTTTTGTTTGGCACATTGACGATTGAAGGTGAGGCGTCAAAAGTGTCGGCGCAGAGGCTCTATCACGACCGTACAACGCCACGGACGCTGTATAATGCGACGAAGTTGTTGGAATCGGATGGGCGAGTCATCGGGAGTTATCACAAAAAGTATCTGATGCCGATCGGTGAATATATGCCTTTAGGCGAGTATTTCCCGCAGATTTATGCCCTCGTTCCAGAAGCCGGCCGCCTGACGAAGGGGGATGCGCCGCACGTCTTGCCGTTTAGAGGCTACAAAATTGGCCCGATCATTTGTTACGAGGATATTTTGCCGCGTTATGTGAATGCTTTGTCGAAGCTTGAACCGAATGTACTGATCAATCAGACGGACGATGCATGGTTTGGAAAGACGACGGAGCCATGGCAGCACCTGGCATTGGCGGCGCTTCGATCCGTGGAACACCGCAAGTGGCTCGTGCGTTCGACGAACACGGGCGTCAGTGCGTTTGTCGATGCGAACGGGCGCATTGTGAGCCATACGTCACTTGAAGATGCGGAAGCGATCGCGGAAGACGTTCCAATGATGCCTGGCCGTCGGACGATATACAGCTATATTGGCGACCTGCTTGGGTGGCTCGCCGCTGCATGGATCGCTTTTGTCAGCGTGCTGACGCTTTCGGGACGGCGCCGAAAAGATGTGGCAAAAGTGGATGAAGGCAGCCAGCCGCAAGTGGATGAAGGCAGCCAGCCGCAAGTGGATGAAGGCAGTCAGCCGCAAGTCTGAGGGATGAGTTTGTGTGAGGGGGGAAGCCCCCTACGGCGCTATTTGCTTTGTGCAAATACGCGCCTACCCCCTGTGCGGGGTTTCACCCCGCAACGCCCCGTGCCCTATCACGTGACTTTGGACGCCAAACAGGTTTGTCATCATGCTTTTGAACCTTGAAGTTCGTATGCCAATTGGCGTCAAATACGTGATGAAAAGTGGAAGATGGATATGCAAGGTACGTGGGTTTATGCCGACGGAAGATGAACAAAACTTGCACGCAAGACGCGTGTGGAGTACAATAGAATCGGCTTTTTAACGCACTCGTGTGCAATAAGGAAGGTTTGCAATGGGCGTACTCGCTAAACCCATCCCATTTGGCGATTATTTTTTACTTGAGAAGATCAACACAGGCGGCATGGCCGAAGTTTACAAGGCGAAGACGTTTGGTGTTGAGGGCTTTGAGCGCATTGTGGCGGTCAAAAAGATATTGCCTTCTATCGCTGAGGACAGTGAATTTATTTCCATGTTCATTGATGAAGCGAAGATTGCAGTTCAGCTGACGCATGCGAACATCGCACAAATCTTTGACCTCGGCTGTATTGATGGACAGTACTACATCGCGATGGAGTATGTTCCAGGACGCGACCTGAGGGTCATTTATGAGCGTTGTGTCCGAACGAATACCAAGATGGACATTGCATGTGTTTGCTATATCATCAGCAAACTATGCGAAGGTCTTGATTATGCGCATAACAAGAAAGATGCGAACGGAGAACCGTTGGGTATCGTCCATAGGGACATCAGTCCGCAGAATGTTCTGATCAGCTATGATGGCGAATGTAAGCTTATTGATTTTGGCATTGCGAAAGCGGCGAACAAATCGAGTGCGACGCAGGTAGGTATTCTGAAGGGCAAATTCAGCTACATGAGCCCTGAGCAAGTTTCCGGCAAAACGAAGATTGACCGCCGAAGCGACGTGTTTGCCCTTGGCATTGTCTTGTTTGAGATGCTGACGCTGAAGCGTCTGTTTTTGGGTTCAAGCGATTTTTCGACCCTTGAGAAGATACGCAAAGTGGAGGTGAGTCCGCCGACGCTTTACAATCCGGACATTCCTGAAGATCTCGAAGACATCGTGATGAAAGCGCTTCAGAAGGATGTGAATGAGCGTTATCAGACAGCAGCGGAACTTCAGCAGGATCTCCAAAAATTCATGTTCAGGCACAACATGTATTATACGGCGAAGGAACTGAGTGAGTTTATCCGTAAGCTGTTTGCCCAGGAGATCGCGCTTGAACAGCAGAAGATGGAGTTTTACCGCGAGCTGACGAAAGATGTTCTTGAGCAGTCGCGGGCGCCTCAGCAGGCGAATGCGGAGGATGAGACATCATTTTATGATCGTCACCACGTGCCCGTAGCGAGCGGTATAAAGTATGATGCCGTGAGTGCGCAATCGGCGCCGAAGCAGGCGATTTATGCGGAACTGGATGATTTTCAACCGCCGACGGATGGCATTGTCTATTCGAACAAGCCGAGCAATTCGATGGCCGGAATGGCAGCAGTTCAGCCACAGCAAGTGAATCTTGCCAATCAGGATAGCCTGGCGGAAATGGCATCGAAGCCGCTACAAATCGACAAATCGATGCCGGCAGCGCGTAAGTCGATGTCTGGTATGGCACCTGTTGTTGCGGCGAATGGAAAAGATCGAGAGACGGTTGTTTCTAGTTCATCGTCGAAGACGCGGAAAAGCTCAGCGGCTTTCCGTGCGATCATCGTTTTGCTCGTCGTGATTATCGTGTCTTTGTGTGTGATTTTTGTCATTACGAAGTACGATCCACGCGATGGCCGTGTGAACTTTAAGTTCCAGCCCGAAGGTGTTGAAATCGAATTATTTGTGGATGGTCATCGCGTGGCAGGGGCGGATGGCAAACCGCTTGTGAGCGGTTCGATCACGCTCGATAAGCTCCTGCGAAAATCAGAGACGACTTATGTTGTGACAGCGGAAGGTTACGAAACTATCGAAGACAGTTTTACTGCGACGCAGTCCGGCGTTAATCTTCCCGTTCAGCTTAAACCGCTTCAGGGCAATTTGAAATTGATTGTCAATGTGCCTGGCGCAACAGTTCGCGTGGATGGCAAAGATATAGAAGGTGATCAGGAATTTGCCGTGAGTGGTCTCACGCCTGGTGAACATTTCGTCCATATCACGAAAGACCGTTATCAATCGATCGAAAAGAAGATCACGGTAGGTCAGGGCAGTAACAATACGCTGACATTTTCGCTTGATCCGAAGTTTGCCTCGCTTCAGCTTAATAGCGATCCGGATGGTGCCGAGTTTACGCTTCGCAACAAATCGACGGGTGAGATATGGCATGTGAAATCTGGCGAGATCGTCAATGATCTTCCGATTCACGACAAATACGAGATATCGTATCGGGATCACGATGAAGTCCGCGTGATTCCGTGGCAGCCGAAAGAGAATGGTGAGCTTGACAAACGTATGTATGCGATGAGTGCGGAACCGGTTGTTGTGAAACCGGAACATGTGGCAGCTGCAGCGCCGAGTGCGCCGACACGCGCCCGCACATCAGGGTCGTCATCCAGATCATCTGGTTCTTCGGGCGCTTCGAGCGGTTCGTCGTCGAAGGCTCAGGCTGCTGCACCGTCTACGCCAGAAGCACCGCCGGCACCACCTAAACCTGCCGCAGCAGCTGCATCTAATTCGGGTGTGCCTGGGATCTTCAAAATTCTTAGCAAGCCGCCTTGCGAAATTTTTATCAATGGCAAGAGTTACGGTATGACGCCTAAGAAGATTACTGATCTTCCAGCTGGCAAGTATAAGATTCGTTTTGTAAATGCCGAAGCTGGCATTGATTCCGAACAAACCGAAGTGCTCAATCCCAACGAGGAGACTAAAGTCGTTCGTAAATAATGCTGTGAGGGTTTTTTAGGGCGTTGCAGCAAGAATCTGCGACGCCTTTTTTGTAGGAGAATCATCTTGTGCGTGGTGCTGCTGTTACAATCCTTTATACCCTGAAGAAGCGCGTTCCGAGTTCCCACGGAAAGTTCCTCAAGAATTTTTCCGTCATTATGGTTTCGCTTTTCGTCGTCTATGCGATTATTTTTCATATCGTCATGTACTACGAGGGGCGCGATTATTCTGTACTCACGGGGTTTTATTGGACGCTCGTCGTCATGTCCACGCAAGGTTTCGGTGACATTGTCTTTAATTCGGATGTGGGCAAAGTATTCACGATGATCGTCAATGTGACGGGTATTCTTTTGATGCTCGTCATGTTGCCGTTTGTTGTCCTGGAATATATTTATAACCCGCTCATGAAGGCACAGAAAGAAGCGAGTACACCGCGTTCACTTCCCGAAACGATGAAGGGGCATGTGCTTATCACGCATTATGATGCCATTGCTGATGCGCTGATTGCCAGGCTCAATCAGCACAAGATTCCATACGTCGTCATTGTCGAGGAATTGTCAGATGCTTATCGCCTCAACGATTCGGGGATAAAAATCATGGTTGGCAGCCTGACTCAGCCATCGACGTATGAAGCTGCACAAGTGAGAAATGCAGCACTCGTCAGCGTTTCTTCGGAATCTGATCCCATCAATACGAACATTGTTTTCTCCATTCGCCAGGTGTGTGAAGACACGCCCATCGTCGCTTTTGCCAATTCTCAGGATGCCATTGATATTCTCGAACTCGCAGGCAGCACGAAAGTTCTGGATTTGAGTGATCTCCTCGGCGCAGCCATCGTCCATTCAACGAGTGGTTCGGATGGTGGTGCGCACGAATTGAGTCGCGTAAGTGACCTGAGAATCGTGGAGGCACGAGTTGCAGGCACATCGCTTGTCGGCAAGACACTCAAGGAAGCGGATATTGGTCGCAAACTCAAGATTACGGTCGTCGGCGTCTGGTCGCGCGGTGTTTTTGAATTGGCGGGGCCGAATACGTTGATTCGCGAAAATTCGATTCTCGTCATGGCTGTAAGTGAAGAGCAACAAAAGGCATACGATGCAGAATATGCGCCCGAACAGAGTAAGCCGACGAGCGTGGTTATTTTGGGTGCTGGCCGCGTGGGGTATTCGACAGCCAAATACCTGTCCGAGAAGAATATTCCCTTTACACTTATTGAACGCGAGGATGGAGCGATCACGCAAATGGGGCAATACAGTGCCAACACCGTGATTGGCGATGCTGCAGATCTTAATTTCCTCAAAACGACGAACTTTTTTGAAGCATCTACTATTCTTGTGACGACGCACGATGACGATACCAATATTTATTTAACCTTGTATTTCAGGCGTCTTCGTCCCGATGTGCAGATATTGGCGCGTGCGAGCCACGAACATAATGTGCCGACACTGCATCGTGCTGGGGCTGATTTTGTTTTTTCATCTTCGACGATGGCGTCCATTGAATTATTTAATTATCTTGATCAGGGTCGTTTTTATACGATGGTCGAGGGGCTTTTTGCCAAACGCGTGAAAGCACCTGAAAAGATGATCGGTAAGTCATTAATCAATCTTCAATTTCGAGCTTTGACCGGTTGTAGTGTTATTGCTGTGATCGAAAATGATGTGTGCTATATTAATCCGTCGCCGTTTGACAAAATCGAGCGTGGTTCGGAACTGATTATGGTATTTACGCCAGAAGCTGAAGAAAAATATATGAAATATTTTCTGTTCTCTCGAAAACTCGATGAGCGGACGGATTATTTTTCCGCGAACCGGCGGAATTCCGCAGATTCCCGAAAGGGAAGCACCTCTCGAAGAATTGAAAATATAGGT
>JAFOHE010000005.1 GCA_017421975.1 Pseudomonadota bacterium | reverse complement strand
GTCATTGTTGTCATTGTTGTCATTGTTGTCATTTGAAGGTTTGATACATTCATTGATTGTCTTATCACATCCGAGATCACAGGGAGATTCTGTTGTTTCACCTGTTTGTATATTGCACTCGATTAATTTAGAACCGTCTTCGCTACAGACAGATGCCTGGCAGTTTGTGTCTGACGCATTATCATCATTGCTGTCATCGCCACAAGCGGTCATTGTTGTTGTCATAAGGAGTGCAGAAGCAAGTAAGATCATCCAAGATTTTTTCATGGTATAAAACTCCAATATGTGAAACATTTGTAAATGTTGTATAAATGTTTCGAAAAAAAGGTATGTGTTAGCAGTGTCATGGTTGACACGCCGAGATAAGAGGTAGGATAGACACCTACCTTTCATGAAAGATAAGCATTTTAAGGCAGGCTGTCAATATATACGCTTATTTTAGTGAATGTTATGTGTGATATGAATTGCGTACCAGACGCATGGTGGTTCCGAGCTTGTGGCGAGGACGCGATGTTTTTGGTGTGGGAGGATGCAGCGCCAGTCACCGGAACGGAGATCATATAATTTCCCTTCGACTTCGAGCGAAGCATGTCCGGCAACGACGAGAACGATTTCGGTCCAATCCTGATCGTAGAAGCCGGATGGTGGCGAGGACTGCCCGCGACTGATGATCCGTTCGGTACGGACATTGTCGATGGCGACGAGGTCTTCGAAGAACTCGCTGTCGTGTCCCAAAGCGCGGACATTTTGGAACAAGCAGCCTGTATAAGGGTCGTCGTCGGTTCGATCAAGATCTTTGATATAAGTCGGCGTAGAAGTGCCAGAAGAAGGCATGGTGTTTGATGCCTGGAAAAAACCATTGCGTTGGAAAAAGCGCGGTAGAGCAGTATGCGACGTGCATGGTGCGATTGACCATTGCCGGATATTGCGATATTGCGATTCGAGCCAACGTAAAGCTTGAGAGCCGAATCCGTTATTTTGATATTCAGGGAGAATGGCAATACATTCGATGAATGCTTGAGTAGAGGATTGAATATGAACGCCGAGGCAGCCTATGGGGGAATCGTTTTGAACGATGACCCAGAAGCGACGCGAAGCGATGCGTTCGTGGAGCCATTGCGGCTGTTCGATGCAAGGCGGCACGCTTTTGGAAGTGTGAAACACATTCGCAAAAGCGTACTTGAGGATGCTTGCAAGCGAAGGGTAATCTTCCTTTGTGGCACGTTTGAAGGAGAGCATGGTTATTTGGTTGCTGTTGAATGTGTCAAGATGAAAAGAACTTTAACGATTTCCTGAGCGGCATTTCTGGGTAATCGATAGCCGATTTTTGATTGTTTATTGTTATCTGTGACCAGAATATAGCAGGAAAAATCGGTGAATGCATTAGAAAACTGTTCGATTTCAAAGCTGACATCCGGTGAGCGTGAAACGGTAAGTTGTTTGGCAGAAGATTTATTTGTTCCGGAACTGAGGATCAATTTATCATAATCGATATCTATCCAGAAGTAAGTTTTTTTTGCCTTTATGACTTTGTAGAGGCTTCGTAGTGGTCGAATGAAAGAGATGACTACAATGAGCGTGACGACAAGTCGAATGATGAAATCAGGTGGGCGTGGAATGCTATCGAGGCCATTGGAGAGGATCATTTCGAAGTATTGGAGTTGATCCCATTTGAGAAGAATATCTATGTGGTTAAGAAAATAAATGAAGGACACAAGGATGCCGATGCGAATGATTGGAAACACGATACCATCATACTTTGTGGGTTGATAAACGATCGTAGCATTCGCAGTGAACGAAGCGCTGTCGCCCATTTGGTTTTCCCATCGTAGCGTTTCTGGCAGTTTGAGTTCATCAAGGCTTTGAATGGGGGTTACAGAAAAAGCATATTTATCAAGATACTCCTGAATGTTAGATTTTAGTCTATCATTATTATGATATTCAGGTTTTTGGGAGAAATAAGTCATCAGATGAGAAAAAGAATGATACTCTTTTTCTGTCATATACAAGAGATCATTTTCGTTTTGGCGTTCCAAACAACTTGGACAAGTAGTATCATCATTTTTTAATTGTCCTGGTGGAATAACTTTAAGACACTCACGGCAGATTTTAACGAATGACATTTCGACCTCCATTATTTGTGATTGTGGTAGTTAAAGTGAAGTTTACACAAATACCCTATTCCACAAAACAACCGGTATTATTCATTGAAGCGAGCACAAAAATCCTGGTAGGCGAGGCGTAAGCCTTTTTCAAGGGTGAATTTGGGTGACCAGCCGAGTGATTTTAACCTATCGATGTTTAAAAGTTTTTGGGGAGTACCATCTGGATGGACATGATCGAATTCAATTTTTCCGTGATATTCCACGACTTGAGCGACCAATTCGATGAGTTCCCGAATCGTCATATCGACGCCGGTACCGATATTGGTGAGGTCACAAGCGTCGGTATCGAGCATGAGATGGAGGCAAGCGTCCGCCATATCGTCAGAATAGAGGAATTCACGTCGGACTGTTCCCGTGCCCCAGAAAGTTACTTTATCGAGATTATGCATTTTGGCTTCATGGAGTTTTCGAATGACTGCGGGTACGACATGAGACGTAACAGGATTGTAATTGTCGCCGGGGCCATAGAGGTTTGTGGGCATAACAGCTAAGTAATGTCGTCCATATTGTCTGTGGATGGCTTCGCACATTTTGAGGCCGGCAATTTTGGCAATGGCATAGGGTTCGTTCGTCTTTTCGAGTGGCGAGGTCAAAAGATATTCTTCTTTAATGGGCTGAGGACATTCGCGTGGATAGATACAGGACGATCCTAAGAAGAGAAATCGATCGACATCATATTTGAGTGCAGCATTAATGACACTGGACTGGATGGCGATATTTTTGAGGATAAAATCGGCGGGATAAGTGGCATTTGCCATAATGCCACCGACATGTGCGGCAGCGAGAATGACGGCCTGAGGTCGTTCTTTATTGAAAAAGTCATCGACTTTGTCCGCCAATTCGAGATCCAATTCCTGATGTGTGCGGAGAATGAGATTGTGGAATCCACGTTGATGCAACTGTCTGCAAAGTGCTGAGTCTACGAGACCGCGGTGACCGGCGACGAAAATTTTTGTATTTTTATCTGTAATCATGAAGATAACTCCTGTTATTTTGTTTCGAATTTAAGATTTTTGATGAGTTCGTCCATAATGGGTTGTCCAAATTCATCTATAAAATTGTCATTACACGCCATGTGCAAGCGGTAATCGAAATCATCGCCCAAGAAATAATAATCGACATTTGAAGTTGTATCTTCATTATGACCGGACAAATAAGTAATTTTATACGTTTTCATATTCCATTTTTGAGAGAGTGACTGATCGACTTCGAATTTGAAATCGCGCAATTCGGCATCTTGAAGTATTGTGATATTTTTGATGATGTCATCGGTGTTATCTTTTGATTTTTGCAGACGTTCGACGTAGTACGAAACCCAACCGTCAACAAAAGCTCTCGTACTGTACGTGCCATCGTCTCGAGTGAATCCATTGGGTAAGACTTCGATGGTCTTTTGTGGTGCACACGATGTGACCAGACGAATATCTTTTTTGGG
>JAFOHE010000004.1 GCA_017421975.1 Pseudomonadota bacterium | reverse complement strand
GATGCCTTTTTCGATACCTTTTTCGATACCTTTTTCGATACCTTTTTCGATACCTTTTTCGATACCTTTTTCGATACCTTTTTCTTCCCGTTCTTGACCATATAGGTCTGTGATATAATCCTGGTCAAACAAAGTTGTCATGATATCCATAATCTCAGTCTCCCTCTCTTTGAGATACGCCATTAAAACCTTTTTATCCCGACAAATACGCAAAGTTTCTTTTATTGCCGTTCGCGTTGGTCCGTACAACTTTACCTGTGCAGTAAGCACTTTACAAAAAGCAATGTACTGCTGGATAACGTCGCCAGTATTGCTTTCGTATATCATGTGTACTTTAACATCGATATTGCAATTGGCCGTATTGCCGCAGGCAATAGGCCGAAAAGCGCCGCGTATCCCAAAGGGATAGCGGCGCACCCCATAAGAACACAAATAGAATGAACAAATATCTATTATCCAGCAGACAATTCATCCTTTTGGATTCAGGGCATCTGCAGGCACAGGGATTATGGGGGCTTGCACCGTCTCATGCATGCTAAAGCGACGCGGATATCCGATGAGAATCGCGCAGAACGTCACGCAGCCAATAGCGATAGGATAGAAGAGATAAGGCATCATCTGAATGGGATTGAGCTTTGCGATACCCGCTGCGAGAAGCAACTGCGCCCCATAGGGCAAGAGTCCCTGAACGCAGCACGAAAACGTATCAAGGATGCTCGCCGATTTACGTGGATCCACGCCAAAACGCGTTCCGATCTCCTTTGCTATATTGCCGACAGCCAAAATCGCCACCGTATTATTTGCCGTACACACATTCACCAAGGACACGAGCGCCCCAATGGCCCACTCGGCCCCGCGCCTGCTGTTCACTCTCGACGAGAGACGTTCAATGATGTATTGGACGCCACCGTTGACGCGTATAATCTCAAGGAGACCGCCTGCCATCATCGTAATGATCATCAATTCGGCCATATTCATAATACCGCTTCCCATGGCATCAAACCATCCAAAGATCCCGTAGGAACCGCCCAAGATACCAATCACGCCGCACAACCCGATACCCAGGGTCAAGATAGCCATGACGTGCCATCCAATGACAGCAGTGAGCAAAACAGCGACATACGGCAAAACTTTTAACCATTCGATGGTCTGCGCCTCGACAGGTACCTGAACAGAGCGCCCCAAAACCGCATAAATCACAAACACGACGAGGGCAGCAGGAAAAACGATAAATGCATTGACTTTGAATTTGTCCTTCAAAGCGCACCCCTGTGTTGTCGTGGCAGCGATCGTCGTATCTGAGATAAAAGAAAGATTATCGCCAAAGAACGCGCCTCCGACGACACAGGCAGCCACCAGTGGCAAATGGCACTGTGCAGCTTCGGCGATACCGACGGCCATTGGCATGAGTGCGACAATCGTTCCAACGCTCGTTCCGACCGAAAACGAAATAAAGCAGGCTATTAAAAAGAGCCCAGCCAGGATCATCTGTCCTGGCATAAAGGCAAGCGCAAGGTTGACCGTAGCATCGACGCTTCCCATCATTTTTGCAGAATTGGCAAAAGCACCCGCCAACACAAAGATCCACAGCATATACATGAGATTGCTTGTGCCAGCCCCCTTACTGTAATGCTCAATTCTTTTTGAGAGCGGGCTGCCTTTTGAAATGGCGATGGCATACATACTCGAAAACATGAATGCCACTGTCAACGGTGTTTTATAAAAGTCCCCAACCACCACAGACGTCGCGACATACAAGACGAGGAACAGCAGTAACGGACTAAGCGCGATCCATCCCTGAAGATGCGATATTTTATTATGATTATCGATTGCTTCCATCTTGGCAGAAGCTGAAAGGTTTTCTGACACAAGTACCTCACACCAAACGCCGATCAGGCGGACGCTCAATCGACCTGATCATATAAATTCTTACTAAAATAACGATCACCACGGTCAGGCAAGATGAAAACGATATTGCCTCTTGCCCCCTGATCAATCAGCTTTAACGCAGCACTCAGCGCAGCCCCAGAAGAAGACCCTGCAAAAATGCCTTCAAAGCGAGCCAATTTTTTGGACCCATCGAACGCTTCATCATCACTGACTTTAATGGCCTGATCAACGAGCGAAATATCGAACGTATCGGCGACAAAATCGTTTCCAATACCTTCAATATTATAATCGGCATGCGAACCACCGCCGAGCGTCGAACCAACGGGATCAGCAAGGACGGCTTTTAAATGAGGAATATGGGCTTTAAGAAAGCGGACAATTCCCGTAAACGTGCCCCCTGATCCAGCGCCAGCGACAAAATAATCCAAATTGCCATCCAAATCCATATAAATCTCAGGCCTCGTCGATTCAAAATGCGCCTGTGGATTACTTAAATCCGAAAATTGATCCATGAGAACGGCGTCTTGAATGATATGGCTCAGTTCAAGTGCCCTTTTGTTTGCACCCAACATGCCTTCTGCACGCGGCGTATGAACGATTTCGGCGCCCAATGCATGCATGAGAATCTGTTTTTCGTAAGAAAATTTTTCGGGTACGGCAAAGACGACGCGATATCCCTTGTTGAGCGCAGCAAAAGCGACGCCCAATCCCGTGTTTCCTGCGGTACTGAGGACGATGGTTCCGCCTGGTTTTAATGTTCCTTTTGCTTCTGCCGCCTCAACCATGTGTCGCCCCGTACGGTCTTTCACGCTTCCCGTTGGATTATAATACTCCAGTTTACCGAACAGATTGACGCCTTCAGGCACGCCAAGATGATTCAATTTAACGAGCGGCGTATGACCGACTAATGCCTGCATGGAATTATAATAATGCATATTTTCTCCTTTATTTAATACCTTAGAAAGAATAACACCTCAGAACTCGGCAAAACTTATGGCCTGTTCAAGATCATCCACAATATCCTGTTTATCTTCGATGCCGACAGACAGCCGAATCAATCCGTCGGTAATTCCAATCTTATCGCGCAATTCTTTTGGAAAAGCGGCATGCGTCATCGTTGAAGGATGGCAGACGAGTGACTCCACGCCCCCCAGACTTTCTGCGAGCGTCACGAGGCGAACAGCGCTAAAGAATTTTCGATAATCATAATGTTCCGTCAATTCAAACGAAATCATCGCACCGCCATTTCTGGCCTGTTTTAACTGAATATGGTGTCCCTGCGCCTCTTCGAGTCCCGGATAATAAATTTTTTTGACAGCGGGATGTCGTTGGAGATACCTGGCGATGGCTTCGGCATTTTCAACATGTCGATCCATGCGCACGCCCAGTGTTTTAATGCCTCGGATGAGCAAAAAAGCATCAAACGGCTGAAGCACGCCACCCGTTGCATTTTGTATAAAGGCGATCTTTTCGGCGAGTGCATGGCTATTGACGACGACAATGCCTGCAAGGAGATCACTGTGCCCACCGAGGTATTTTGTACCGCTATGAAGAACAATATCGGCGCCAAGTCGAATGGGCTGTTGGAGATACGGCGTCATAAATGTATTATCAACGATGGTAATAACCCCGTATTTTTTGGCAACAGATGCAACGGCAGCAATATCCGTCACAGTCAATAACGGATTGGCGGGACTTTCAATGAGTATCGCTTTGACATCTGCCGTCATGGCATTTTCCAAAGCTCGGCTATCCGTCGTATCCACGATGGAAAATTGAACATCAATGTGATCAAAAACATTTGCAAGAACGCGATAGGTACCGCCATACACATTTTGAGAAATGAGAATTCTGTCTTTTGCATGAAAGAGGCTCAAGACAGCCGTCGTCGCCGCCATTCCAGTTGCAAAAGCGAAGGCAGCCACCCCCTCTTCAAGCTCAGCCATCAAGCTTTCCAGAGCAGCCCGCGTTGGATTGCCTGTCCTTGAGTACTCGTAACCGCCCACCAGTTCCCCGAGCCCACGCTGCGCATACGTCGATGTCTGATAAATGGGCACATTCACTGAACCTGTCCATGGATCGTTCGAAAAACCACCATGAATCAATGCAGACGCCATGTTTTGATAATTCTGTGTCATTGTTTTTTCCTTTAATGTTATGAAACCATTTATTCTGGTTGTGTTTTTCTGTTAGTCGTAATTCTCTTTGACGCACTTTATGCGCTTATATTTATACGATGTCCTCGAAGTAGCGTTCTGATTTTTTCGCACAAATAAAGTGGATATTTTCGTAAGCCCGCATACCGTCTTTGCGATCTTCAAAAAACGCCTTTTGAATCTCATTCGGTTTAAGATAAGTATCGATGGTGTGATGATGGTTTTCGAATATCGACTTCATTTCGTGATAGGAAAACCCTCGTGTCATTTTTTCGCCAAGCCGTGCCGTCATATCCGTGAGAAAACGAATGCGATCATCCCGCACTGCACGAAACGTCGATTTGTCTGGATAATCGAGCAGAATCATACTCCCCAATGCCGATATGGCATCCATCGCCTTAATCGTCTTTTCAAAATTTCGAAGCGTGAGATAATAGCTAACACCAAGGATCGTAAAAAACGTCGGAACACATGGTTGATACCCTGCTTCTATAAGTTTTTGAGCCATATTGTCACAGGAAAAATCGACAGAGACAAGGTGCGTATTGTTCCGAATTTTCCATTCGAGGGCTTCAATGCGTTGTTTTTTATAACGCTGCGTTGCCGGATGATCGACTTCAAAAACAGTTACAGAATCTCTTTCATTACGAAATGAGAATGAATCCATTCCGGCCCCACAAATGACAAACTGGCACGTTGGATATTCCCGAACAAACTTTTCAAACATTCTGTCTGCGAAAGCCTGACGCGACAATGGAATGGGCGCAAGAAAACGGTAGGCCTGCCCGACCTCGCATAGCGTTACATTTTTTGAAGCACATCCCGTACAAACGCCCTGACGAATCAGGCGACACACATTTTGATATTCATCATACCCCATGAGATCAAAGGCAAGATAATCAAAAAAATGTCCAAATGCCGCAGGATATCTATTAGTACACTGTGGAGGACGTCGTTTAGG
>JAFOHE010000043.1 GCA_017421975.1 Pseudomonadota bacterium | reverse complement strand
GAAACTTTACGGTGATTTTCGTTAAAATTATGTCAGGCAAATAGGATGAAACAACGTCCATAAATCTGCCAATAGAAAATAAATTGTAGATTATATTTGGTTTTTGATTGCTAAATATAAACAAATTTGAAGACGTTGAGAACGTGTTATTTGTTTAGAATAATAGAAAAATATTGAGATAGCGCGGATATGGAATATGAACAATAAGGATAAAAATCGTGACAATACTTTCAATATATGTTAATATCCGTAAAAATAAGTCTGATGCGCATGGTGTCGTCAAAGCGCATTGAAGCTGAAGAATGTAAACTAAGTTGGGGAGTTCGGTTTGTGATGAATGGACAGAGTGACAATCATATCAATGGCGCGAAAGATCAGGCTTCAATATGGTCAAAAAACAATAGTGCCATGCGTCAAGGCACAGAAATGAACGAAAAGCATGGTGAAACGCTCTCTCAGGCCATCACCGTTGGTATGACAGTCGACGGGCGTTACGAAATCGTCAGTGTCCTTGGTTCCGGCGGATTTGCGACGATTTATAAGGCGCGTCAGTCGCGCATCGACCAGTTCGTAGCCCTTAAAGTGATGGATATGCAAAAGGGCAATGATCCAACTTTTCAGGAGCGTTTCTTTCGGGAAGCACAGATTGCCGCCAAGATTCGCCATAATAATGTCGTTAAAGTTTTCGATTATGGCATGATCGAACAGACGAATCAGCCCTATATCGCCATGGAATTGCTCGAAGGGCACGATCTTTGTTGTGAACTTGAAAAAAATGGTCCGCTCAGTCCGCGACGTGCTTTTCAGCTCTTTCGCCCCGTGATTGATGCTCTCGCTCTCGGACACGAAATGGGCATCGTGCATAAAGATTTGAAGCCTGAAAACCTCTTTTTGACCGATATTGGAACGCCGCGTGAGTGCTTGAAGATTCTTGACTTCGGCATTGCACGTATCGAATCGTCTCGCGTCTCGAAGCTCACAAGTGCGGGGCAACTTATGGGGACGCCGCAATATCTTGCGCCCGAGTATATTCGCTTTCAAGCGGTTTCTCCTGCGATTGATGTTTATCAGATGGCGATCATTATGAGTGAGGCGTTGAGTGGTGTGCCGGCTGTGACGGGTGATCCCTATGCTGTAATGATGCAGCATTGTGAGGGGCATCTCAAAATTGCGGATTTTTTGCTTGATGGCAAGGTTGGTGAAGTCTTTTATAAGGCACTTGCTGTGAACCCTGAAGCGCGTTATGCTGATGCAAGTGCGTTTGGGCGTGCACTTGATGAGATCGCGCCGTTATTTAATAGTAATGACACCATTGCGCAGTTGAGCAAGTCGAAACAAGCTGAAAGTCAATCTGCTGCTGGAAATGTCGCCGATTCAAAAGGTATTCGGCCCATTGCAACGACTGTCAGTCTTGGAGTATCGAATAAAGCAAAAACATCCAATGACTTGAACAAGAAATTTATTATTCTTGGCTCTGCGGCTATTGGCTTGTTGAGCATTGCCATCCTCGTGTTATGGCATATTGCTGATTCAAAAGCATCCAAAAAATTGGCGCAGGCTTCGCTTGAACCAAACGCAGAACAAATGGTTGGTGTGCAAATCGATGATGTGGATAGACGTGCGGGGATTGAGCCAGGGACGCATGATAATGAACCGCGCCCGTTCTTGTTCACCGTCGATATTATAGAATTTTATAAACAAACGCGTTGTACTGAAGAGAATGGCTGCCAATCTTATCGTGAACTCGGCAGAAAAGCTGAAATTCCGATTCATATTCAAAAAGTGCCAGGGGCGACGATTCTTTATGATCTTGATTGTGATGGCGATGGTATTTATGAACGCAAGGGATTGTCTGATGATGCCGTTTGTCAATATAGCGGGTATGCTGGCAAACACCGTATTGCCATGTTAGGGACATGGCCGGGATTGGTTTTGTGCGGTGACAACGAATGGGATGAGGATTTCGGGTTTTCAAATGATTTGGCGCCGGTGTCTATCGAACAATGGGGATCGAACGCGTGGCAGACAATGCAGTCATTTGCACAAAATTGTAAAAATCTTGAACTCTGGGCAAAGGACAGTCCTGATTTATCTCATGTTTCGGATATGTCTATGATGTTTTCGGGAACTGAAAAATTTGATCAACCCATCGATCATTGGGACGTCTCGAATGTCACCAATATGGAAGAGCTTTTTGAAGAAGCGAAAGGATTTAATCATCCTTTGGCGGGTTGGAATGTCTCAAAGGTTGAGTCGATGGTGCGCATGTTTGCAGGAGCAGTGAACTTTAATCAGCCATTGGAAGCGTGGGATGTTTCGAATGTTAAAAATATGGATGGTATGTTCTTTGGGGCACGCGATTTTAATCAGCCTTTGAACAAATGGGATGTCTCGAATGTGACCGTTATGTCGTCTATGTTTGCATTGGTGGCGACATTTAATCAGCCTTTGGATCATTGGAACGTCTCGAAGGTCACGCGTATGGATGGGATGTTCCGGCAGGCACAGCTTTTTGATCGTCCTCTAAACACCTGGGATGTCTCGAATGTGACTGACATGGAAGGCATGTTTAATAATGCAGAGACGTTTAATCAACCGCTTGATGCCTGGAATGTTTCGCGTGTTAAAACGACAAATAATATGTTTTGGGGTGCGTATGCCTTTAATCAAAATCTTGATTCATGGGATATGTCGTCCAATCAAAATATGGATGGTATGTTTGATGAATCTGGTATGGAAAAGAAACCAACATGGTATAAACAATAAGATCATGATAAAATAACAAAACCCGCCAAATTGGCGGGTTTTGTTTTGTCTATCTAAAATGTCCATCCAATGGGGCATGGATGAATTCACTATTTCGCTGAATTAAGTTCTGTTTGATAGGCCTTTTTGATGTTATCAGCTTGAGGGCCTGTAACACCTTCGATGGTGGATGCGATGGATTCAAGGGCGGCTTTGCCCCCGTAGGCTTTAATGGCTTTCATGGCTGGTGCTTTGCCGAGCCAGTTCATATTAGGATCCTTAATCAAATCGGTCATGACCTGGGTAAATTCGTCGATCTTGAACCACGTGGCTTCGCTTTTCCTGCATCTAATTCACCTCTGGTATTGGCAACGGTATTAAATGCAGTAATGCCGCTCCATGCAGGTATTTTGTTCGTGCGTGGTGTCTTCTTAAAATAGTTCATCGTTGCCTGGTAAGCGGCTTCATTGTGTTGTTTATGGGTCGGGTAATCAATCCACAAGGCCGCCAGACCGCGGATACAATCATCATGAAGATTGACTTTGGTATCATCGTTGAGGATGGTGACGATGGGTTCAATGACTTTTTCATTGTGAAGTTTTCCAGCACCAGCACAGGCGATTTCTGCGGTTTTTGGGTCTGCATCATTCATGAGCGTAATGACTGTATCGACGGCGCCTTCGAGTTTTTCGGACCAGGTATTGGCGAGCGCGATGGCGGCTTTTCGGCGGATAAAGGCGTTTTCGTGTTTCGACATTTCAAGGAGGAATTTGCCAACTTCAGGATCTTTGCCGCCTTCATTGGAAAGACCGGCGACGAGCTGTTGAAGGGCATAAGGATCTTTTTCTGTCTGAATGGCCGTTTTGGCTATTGAAATGTCTTTTGCATTGGCTCCAAAAAGGCCGCTGAAGGATGCGTAGGCGTGAACCACGAACGATGGGGGATTCGTGTTTAGCGAGTTGCGCTGCTACCGTATCGAGGCTCGGTAAAAGGATATTATCCTTTTTGAGGGCATCCAGGGTTTGATGCGCAACACAGCTCTTTTTGTCGATGGCAAAGGTTTTCTCATCGACGGTGCAGCACTGGAGAGATTCCAGGATAGTGGCGTAGCTGTCATTCTCCAAGACTTTCTTCTTGTTTTTGTCGGTAGTTTTGGCTTTCGATTTGAGCGAATCAACGGTGACTGCTGAACAGTCATAGCTAGAGGCTGCTTTGGAGGCGGCTGCTTCCGGCGCTTTGGCGGAGGCATCATCGGCTTTCTTTTCTTCTTTGTTGCATGCTGAAACCTGAGCGACAGTTAACAACAACATTAAGGCTAAAGTAATCTTTTTCATTTTTTCTCCTATCAAAAAAAATAGGCTTCCTTCAATAAGGAAGTTATCCATTTGACTTTGTTTTTAGTATAGTAAGTCAAAAAATGTCATGTTGTTGTGTTTATGTATTGTGTCTTTTAATATGAAAATGTGTATTTTGTGTATTATTATGTGCCGTAATATAACGTAATCGGCGTTGTTATTAGGGGCGAGATAGAAAGGGGGGCTTTTTTCGAAAGAATAGATGAATAATAAAGTGTATATACTATGTAAAAATATTGCTGTTGTTTATAATAAAAAAGGCGGCATAAATGCCGCCTTTTGATTCGCTTAAATTATTTGACAAGATAGATCTGAAGATGGTCGGTATTGAGATCAAGATGCGTGACACCACTACGTTCCGAATGAGCATCGTCGAGGAGGTTGACGAGGTTATAATTCCCTTTGAGATCGCAGATGCCACCTTTTTCGAAACCGTCTTCTCGTGAGACGCCTACGATGATGGAAGATTGATCGCTGGCTGAAATTTTGTAGCACCAATAGCTTCCGCCAACACTGAGATTTTCTCGTTTGCCACGCGTAATGGCCGGATAGGAAGCTCGAATTTTGCCGAGTTTTTGGACGTAATCGAGCATCATTTTTTGCTGTTCGTTCAGACTGTCTCCGAACTCCATCATGCGGCGGTTGTCGGGATCATTGGCACCTTCCATACCATATTCGTCGCCATAATAGATGAGGGGGACGCCTGGGTTCGTCAGGAGAATGGTGAGTGCTGTTTTGACTTTGAGATAGGGTTGCCAATCTGTCAACTCGGCATTTTGCCCCCATTTGTTCTGATTTTGATTGGCTGCGACCGAGATAGCGCGAGCGACGTCATGGTTACCCATGAAGGTGCCCATTAAATTAGAATTGAAATGATTTTGAAGGTTAGCAACTTCCGCGTAATTGCCGAGGCCAAGGATGTGATTTTTGATGGCGTAGTACATCGGAAAATCGAATTGGGCGTGGAGGAGGTCGTTACCAATGTATTTGTTGAGTAGGGCCACGTCTCCTGTAAACGTTTCACCGACCATATAGAAGGTGATACCTGTATTGGCAAAGAGCTTGTCAGTTGCCGCGCGTAAGTCTTTAATAAACTGGACAGCCATGTGTTTGACGGCATCAACGCGGAAACCGTCGATATTGGTTTGCTTGATGAGCCAAATAGCGTGATCGACCATGGCTTTGCGGGCTTCGGCATGATTGTAGTTGATATCGGGAAGGTCTGCAGAGAACCAGCATGTTTCTGGGGCGCGATCCCAACCGTTGTTTGAATCGCATATCCAGGCATTACTGGAATTGCCGTTGAACCAATCCGGATGCGAAGCAACGATGGGACTGTCCTTGTGCACGTGGTTTGCTGCAAAATCGACGAGTACGCGAATACCGCGTTTATGACATTCATCGACGAGGGTTTTGAGTTCTTCAAGCGTGCCAAAATGAGGTTCGATGGCCTGAATGCCGGCGGAATTAAACGTGCTTTGATTGGATGACGTCATAAATGAAGAGATTGGCCAATACGAATGATAAGCCGAATACCAGTGTGCTTCGTCGCCGTTTGTACCCTGACTTGTGCCTTGCGCGTTCATGCTGACAGATGAAATCCAAAGTGTGTTTACACCAAGGGCGTCGAAATAGCCTTCTTTAACTTTATCCAAAAGCCCTTTGAAATCGCCCCCCATCCACTGGGCGTTGGAAGAACCTTCAACTGTCGCAGTTGTTTTGGGATTATCGTTGCTCGTGTCACCGTTGGCAAAACGATCCGTAAAGGCGAAATAAAGCAAGGCGTCATGCCAATCAAAGGGTTTAGCTTCAACCCATACGGGAATATAGAGTTCTGAGCCATCGCTGCCTTTGACGGTAATGACGTATTTGCCATCTGTACCACTACGCGAATCAAGGAATATAGACAGCGTCTGTTGTTCATTATTGATGTTTACTTCGCGGCAGATCGCCATATCACAGGTTGCGGATTCGATGGTGATGCCTTCTTTTACGAGGAGTTCAATACTTATTTGGGCCTGGTACTCGCTTTGGCGATCAACTTTGGGTTGTGATTTTAGGGTGATTGAACCATCGGGCGTTGGGGGAACGATGATGGTGGCATCGCCATCGACAGGTACGTCGATAAACTGGAAGGTTTGGCCACACGTCGTAATGTTGGCGATGCTGTTGCCATCAAGATTGGCACTGTCATAAGGATTCGCACGCCATGAGTCGCCTTCCCAGCCATTGACGTAGAATTTGTATTTGTAAGATGCGTTTTTGGGCGATTTTAGGACGTAAGTATGTGTGCCGCGATTATCGGAAGTCATTTTAAAATTGGCGTCGCCTGGCGTCCAGTCGTTCATATCGCCGACGAGGTAGACGTCAAAATCCGCCGTCCCGCCGGAAGCGACGTTCGTATATTTGTTGACATAGACAAAGGTCGTTTCGCAATCTGTAGGCTCTGGTTTGGGCGTGTCTGGAGCACAGTTGAAGCCTGACGGATCGGGATTGCCGTGACCAAACGAGACATCGCATGACGAAATCACGGCAATCCCGTTGGATGCACCATCTTCAGCGTCAGTTTTCCAGCTATCTTTGTCCCAGCCATTGACAAAATACTTGTATTCGTAGGTTTCTCCTTTCTGGAGTGTCACCGTAATCGAATGGGTGCCTTTGCCATCGGATGTCATTTTGAAGGCTTCGTCCGCTTCCTTCCAGTCGTTCATGGATCCGACGAGGTAGACATCCCAATTGTCAGCACCGCCAGAACAGACGTTTGTCCATTGATTGAAATAGGTGAATGTCACTTGGCATGTTTCGTCCGTGGGATGATCGTTTCCGCCGTTATTACCGCAGCCTTGTTCACCACAGGCTTTTTCGATGAACTCGATGGTTTGACCGCATTGCGTTGCAGAGATTGCATTGTTGCAATCCTCATCGGCGCAGGCATTGGAATCACTGCGATAACTATCTGTATCGCCCCAGCCATTGACGTAAAACTTGTACTTGTCACCAACTTTTGCGTTGATTTGAAGCGTCCGGACGCAGGCTTCATCGGCGTTCATTTTGTAGCTGGCATTTGTTTTATCCCAGTTATTCATTGAACCCGTCAGGTAGACATCCCAATCCTGTGTTCCGCCCGTGGCGGCACACGTATCGATGTTGACGTATTTGAAGGTGACGGCACAGTTTTGAGATGTATCTCCGCCTTGTCCCTGGTTGCCCTGTTCGTTTCCGCCTTGTCCCTGGTTGCCCTGTTCGTTTCCGCCTTGTCCCTGGTTGCCCTGTTCGTTTCCGCCTTGTCCCTGGTTTCCTTGATTATCCCCAGTGTTGGTGTTGTTTTGTGTGTCGCTGTCATCATCACAAGCAGCCATAATCAGGGCTAGTGCAAAACAAAGGATGGATAGTTTTTTCACGTGCGTTCTCCTTCAAGTCTACGTTTTGTATACACGGTGTCGTGCATAAATGAGGTTTTAAGTATAACGGTTTCGTAGGTATATTTCACGTGTAAGCATAAGAATTTACGTATTACCGTGCTGTGCCATGCTTTGACCGGAAGTTCGAATTGGAAGGACGTTTTACATTGTGTTGTGACGATCGCGATACTGCGGACAAATGTGTTGGGGCGTTGCGGGGGGAATCCCCCGCAGAGGGGGTAGCGGCGTATTTTTTATGTCGAGACGTTCCATGGATCAGTCCGGAGCGCAAGGCATCCTCCTCCCATAACGTCTATCGCCATTTGCGCCTCATGCAGCTCTCGCTTGCCCTTGCCGGAGAATACCAGCGCCAATCCTTAATGCAATCATTCACCCCAAAATTCATCCGTTATGCAGAACAGAACAAACCCCTCTGAACCCTCCTTTCCCATGTCCCGCAAAGGACTG
>JAFOHE010000042.1 GCA_017421975.1 Pseudomonadota bacterium | reverse complement strand
CGCGCCAATCGGGGGCTACTTTCCCAAAGCCCTACGGGCTTTTTAATTGATACATCAAACCTCGTCATGTTTAAAACATACGTAAACAATATAAACATGATGATTAGTTATCAACGAAAACCAAAGAAAACAACTATTTTTGGCATTGCTGTCTGAAAGTTATCGTCACTATTATCGAGAATCCAGAATGTATAAATTAGCCGCAAGCCCTTATGATGTAGTTTGAAATATGCAATCTAAATTTATTAAAAATATGAAGCGATCGGGATGCGTGGGCAAATCGGCCCGCACATCCCAAAAAGGATGACACAGATCCAGTACAGACGATTAATTCACGGGCATATTCTCTGCGTGTGAAACGAGTTTAAGATCATATTCTGCTTTTGTTCCAGATGCAGTGTCTAGCGTGTAGCTAAAATGGTATGTACATGTAAAATCTTCGTTTGAAGTGTAGCCGAGGGGGACAACTGCTGAACTGTGTTGATTTAATGTGATCTTCCCTTTTGCTTTTTAACATTATCTGCTGTGGTCAGATAACAACGATTATCGTCTATCTGAAAATCAACTGTCTTTCCTTTTAAATAATCTTCCACATCCTTATTATTCGTAGCGTCATGAAGGCTGAGAAGCAGTTTGTCTTCTTTGGGACTATCAAGATATTTTGATAAAGTCCCTACATGAGTATTGCCCCAAGAAAAGTCAAAACTTTCATGATTGTATTCGCCATAATTAGACTCATCTTCAGATACGGTTTCAGAAATGAATACTGATTGACCCGATAAATAATCTACTTTTAATGTGACACTATTATCCCAGTACATATCTGATGTTTCAAAAGTTGCATGAAAAATGATATTATCATTATTAACAGATTGGGTGTCTGTGAGATTAGAAATGTTTATCGTGACTTGGCCGTTTTCATCCAACAGAAACCCCTTCTCTTTATCCATCACTATGTTATATGGATCTGATGTCACACTCACCTTTGCTCCAGCAAGTGGTTCATTATTGTCCCCAAGATAAGTCAGTTTGATACTTTTGGGAGATTGTTCGTACTTCATAACGAGACTGTCAGGTGTGATGGACAACGTGCCCTGCTTTAGCTCGGGAGTGTTATTATCATCACCGCATCCAGCCAAAGATAAGCCAAAAAATAGAAGAATACCCCCTAAAAATAGAGATTTGTTAGCCATTTTTTCCTCTTGGTAAGTTGAGTTGAGTTCAACAAAGTTCGCCAAAACACTTGGCGCTTCAGTTCATATCGTTATAAACTTTAGCTATCATAAAGAAAAATCAAGACTTAAAAACGAAAAAAATGAAAATTTTTGCACCAAAAAGAAATGGCATTACGCTAGCGCATTTGCCTGCGGGCGCGTGTCGCAACACGTGCCCATAACAGGCAAATAGCAGGCGGCAAGAGGCCGTAACGAGCGTAGGGGCGTGGTCTCAGACCCGCCCCGCAGCGAGTTAGGCCGAAAGGCGCGGCGTATCGAGCCGTTAGAGACGTTCGGTCGAACGTCTCGGCGAGATAGCCCGCGCCAGCGAGCTGTAGAGGCGTTCCACGGAACGCCTCAAAGCGAGCCCCCATCAAAAAATCCCTCGCCATTGGCGTAAAGGCGAGTTATGGTGAGGAACGACGGGCTGTAGAGACGTTTTGTGGAACGCCTTAAAGCGTTCCGTGGAACGGCGGGCTGTAGAGACATTTTGTGAAGCGTCTCAATGAGCGGTAGAAGTGAGCGGCTTCCGTCATACAATGGAGGGGATGGCGATGGCGCGGGAAAAGAAGTTACAACCGTTTGGTGAGACGCCTGAGAGTTTTCGTGAGCTCAAGGACGATGGTGTCTATTACGTAGACAAAATGGGGTTCATCCCGTATCTAATTACGCAAAAACGAAAGATCTGTGTCGTGACGTGCCCGCGTCGATTTGGCAAGACGCTGATGCTGCGCATGCTTCAGACATTCTTTGAATATCGTCTAAGACGGCAAGCTTCAAGTCCAACAGCAACCTCGCCTACGGCATCATTGCTGGATGCATGTGCATGCAAAGGAATCGATATTTACCGGCATGAATAATCCCGGCGTGATTACGGTTCTCGACGATATTCCCGAGGAATTCTGGGGATTTACCGAAGGCGAAGTCAAACAGATGATGTCGTATTACGACATCGGCGACTGGTATGCGCAGATCGAGAAATGGTACGACGGATACGAACTGCCACTTCGGGAAATCATGTGGTATTGCCCGCCAGGTGCAGCTTTCCTTTAATAAATATAATATGCGCAAAAGATGTCATAGAGGTCGTATGCAGGCGGATGTGTCCTTTTCTTGGCTAATATCGGTCTAATTATTTCGAACTGTTCTCTTGTTATGTCACTTGGATAAATGGATCGCATTATGTAGCCCTCCTTGACTCGAACCAGTGCTTCATGCACAGGAGTAAACAGAATAGCAGGTTGATACATTTAATTCAAGATACTAAACAGCCTCTCAGAAACTGCCTGATTTTGTCATAGACGATTTTGCGTACACCGTGGGGGAAAGTTCCATTACGCCACAACGATCCACCGTTCAAGTGTTCTCTTGTCGCTCTCGAAGTTTGCCCCGATCTTGACGATTTTTTTATCACCGGCTTCGTATTGGATCGCGTAGCCTTTGTCGTCGATTTGTTTAATAGCATCTTCGGCGGTTCCGTCGAGTTTGAATTCAAATAAATAGATGGTATCTTCTGTTTCAATCAAGGCATCGCAACGTCCTGCAGCACTGCATTGTTCTGTGCGGACGACGTAATCTGTTGCAAGTGTAAAGATGAGATAGAATATCGTTTTATAATGGTTTTCGTCCTGTTTTTCGGCATTATATGGAATACTGCTAAAAAACGAGCGTAACATCTGCATAGCCGTATCGACATCGTGCATGCGAAAGGCCCGCATTGTGCGCTGAATCACGGAATTATTTTCGGTCGCATTTTTTTTTGTATAATATGGTGCCAGACCTTTAATAAAGCTCACGCGAACTTCTTCGTTGGGAAAGCCGAGGATATAATCAAAGCCGTCGGACTTTTTAATCGTCACATAACCGCTCTGATACAACATCGGAATTGGTGTTTCCGCATCCTCAAGTGCAACGTTAAAATCCATCTCGCTCGCCAAAAACCCATCGAGTTCCTCGGGGCGAATTGTGTAATTGCCGATCATTTTTGTTAAAAATGTCGGCGTCCCCGTTGCATACCAATAATTATTAAGTTCGCCATTCTTGAGGGCTCGGAGCAGACTCAGGGGATTAAATATATCGGGTGATTTTTTTGCAAAATGATAACCGTCGTATTTTTTCTTTAAGCGTGCCAGTGCAGTGGCTTCCGAGATGTGGAGGTTTTCTGCCATTGCAGCCAGTTCCGGCTTTAGGCTCGTGATTAATTCCTCTTTTGTGATACCGCAAATTGACGCATATTTGCTATCCAAAGAGAGCTCGACGAGGTTACTCATGGCACTGAAAATGCTCAGCTGGCTGAATCTTGTAATTCCCGTAATGAAGACGAAACGAAGGTCTCCATTTTTTTGTTTTAATACGCCATAAAAATCGCGGAGTTTATTCCGTAGCGTATGGAGTGTCGGTTCATCCGTTAGGTTGTCGAGCAAGGGCGTATCGTATTCGTCGATAAGAATGACGATGCGTTTTCCCGTCTGTGCCCGGGCTCTCTGAATGAGGGCATGCAAACGCGTGGATGGGTGTTTGGCCGAAGGCTCCACGCCGTAAATCTCCTCGTATTGCCGCAGCATGAGGTCTAAGCTCTCCTCAAGCCGCTCTACGCCCATATCTTTCATATTGCTCATGTCGAATGACAGCACGGGATATTTTTCCCACTTCTGTTCGAGGTCAGCGATGGCAAGCCCTTCGAAGAGTTCGCGGCGTCCCTCAAAATATGCCTGGAGCGTCGAGATGAGGAGCGACTTGCCGAATCGCCGTGGCCGCGCAAGGAAAAAGGCGTCATTCGCTCCAATTACCATGCGGTATATCAGTGCGGTCTTGTCGATATAGATAGCTCCCAGATCGCGCATTTTTTCAAAGCTCGAGGTTGAGGTCATGATTTCGCGTTTTTTTTCCATGTTTTTCTCCGTTGCCATCCAGTGCGCTTCTTGCACGACGATACTGTTACCACCGATGCCAGCGCCGCACTCTACCGAAACGCAAGGTGTATGGCGAGGGATTTTTGCATGGTGCGCGCCTATCTCGCTGTGCTCGATACGGCGCTGCGGAGACGTGCGAATCGCACGTTTCTAACTTGCTATGGGCGGCTTGCGGCCGCCCATACGCTCGTTTACGCCCGCTATTCGCTGTGCGAATACGCAGGCATTGTCGTCGATGAAGCGTCGCAGGTATTATTGAATAAACGCGTTAGCGCCGCGTGGTGTATTGAGCCAGAAGAGACGTTTTGTGAAACGTCTCTTTGGCGAAATAGCCACGCGCAAGCGGGCGTATCGGTGGCGACAAGGTGGCATGCCTCCTTGTCGTTACCGATAGCCCGATAAAAGCGGCGTATGCGCCAACAGCGCATAGCCGCACCAGCGAGCCGTATGCGCTGTTAGCGCATAGGCGAAGCTAAATCATCACGTTTTATGATGATAATTTGCATCACATTTATGCAAATAGCGCTGCACAGAGGTTATCAATTCGTTGTCATCGGCCATGATGAACAGGGCAAGCATTTTCTGCAAGGCCTCTTTTCACAGTTTTATTATTGGCAGGGGGAAGTCTCCCCCTTCGCGGTTATGTGCTCGCCAGCTGGCTGCGCGCATACACCGCTACCCCCTCGCGATAGCAGAATGATAATATCATAATTATATGATGTGTGAATAAGTAAAATATTATAATGTATTATATGTAATTACAATGATTGTGTTATGAAATTGTTATTATTTTAACCATCGTAAGAAATAGAAAATTTGTATTTTTTGGAATAAATAGAAGTGTGTTTGACATATATCGGTCATAGTGATATGAGAAGACGAGAATGGGTACATTCTTGATTTGAGAGACGGTACTATGCAAAGACGCTGAGACTCAGCCGAACAAAGCAGTGAGGTAAAAATGGCAACGATCGAAGTAATGGTCACAGAAGCGCTTCCGCTTGAGCCGCAGGTATTTTTGGCCGCCCAGGCACTTCTTAATGGTGAGGTTATCATATTTCCGACGGAAACAGTCTATGGTGTTGCAGCGGATGCGATCAATGACCAGGCCATTGACAATTTGGTATCGATCAAGCATCGTCCATCGGACAAAGCGTTTCCCGTAATGGTGAAAGATTTTGCGATGGCCCAGATGTATGCGGATATGCGTGGAGCAGAAGCGATCGCGAAGGATTACTGGCCTGGTCCGCTGACGCTCGTTGTGCCGTCGAAATCGATATTGTGTGATGCGTGTATGCAGAATGGGACGGTTGCCTTGCGATGTCCGAGCAATCCGGTTGCTCAGGCGATTTTGACGCTTGTGAATGCGCCGCTTGCAGTGCCGAGTGCGAACGAATCTGGTCTTCCGCCAGCAACGAATTCCATGGAAGTACGCCGTCTTTTTCCTTATCGCGATATAGCATTTCGGATTATTCAATCCAAACCGACGCAGGGCACGCCGACAACGATTCTCAAAATAGAACCCAAAACGTGGACGATTTTACGCAAAGGCCCTGTTTCAGCCGAAACCATCAAACGTTATTTGCCCTCGGGCGTAGAACTCAAAGAGGTTTAAGTATCATGCGCAGGCTGCGGCATGCGGCAGCTTGCACCCATTCGCATGGGTTATTTTGGGCGACATATTTGAGAAGATCGGCGTAAGTCGTGTCATTTTGATTGCCTAAGACGTAGCAATAATTTCTTTGTAAGATACGAGGATGTGCTGCTTGCATTGGGGAGCCCGCCAAGAGGCGGGTCAATTTTTTTGCAGAGGCCGTGAGCACACATTCTGGTGAAAGCATTGCATAAGGCATGTTCATCTCAGTCGTTTGTGCGTATTTGGCAACGGGACAATGTGTTTGACAACGATCGCATCCCCAGACGCAGTTACCCATTGCCAGGGCATGTTCATCTTCCAGTACGCCCGTGTGTTGCGTCGTGAGGTAGGCGAGGCAGCGATTGACGTGATAGGTGTGATGTTCGAGCGCGTGCGTTGGGCAGTTTTGTTCGCATAGGCGTTGGTTGTGACATAGGCAGTGGCTGCCTGGAATCAGGGCGCGTGGATCAAAAGGTATGGTGTGCCATTGAAATGCTGAGGCATAGGGGTCGAGGTTATCTGTGAGCAGGAGTTCGCCGAGTACGATGCCGGCACCGAGCATTGGGTGGACGAGTTGATGATTGGAAGAGATCCATCCGAGTCCGGCGCGCACACCAAGTTCGCGCTCCAAAACGGGGGCAGAATCGACGCATATTCTCGTATGTCCATGAATGAGTTTTTCTTTGCGCAGTGATTGTTCAAGGCGTGTCAGACGCGCACGCACGATTTCGTGATAATCACCGATGGCGCAGAACCTCGCCCATCCTTCAAATGCCGGTGGCAGGAGGAAGGCCGCACATAAAACACTTTGTGTATTGGGCAGGAGGGCTTCAAAGGAGCGTCTGTGTTCGGCTCCCCGTATGAGGTATTGAAGGCCTGTAGGCAAATCGTTTTCGATGAAGGCATGATAGATGTCGAGCGTCAACATGGCGTCAGGACGAAGGAGGCCTAATGCATCGATCTCGCATTGTTCTATGATATCATGTATTCGATCGGCATCCATGACGTATGCGCGTTAGGATGGTTTTTTAACCATCGTGTCATTATAGCGTTGAATCTGTCGATGTTGTTTTGTGGCTTTATAATAAATGTAATCGTCGATCATCACAGCGTGATCGAAACAGATGGGCGATGGCAGGTTGTCGAGGTCGAAATACTGTGCGACTTCGGCATCATCATTGCCTGAAGGCGTGCCTTCTGCGTGTGCAAGAAAAACCGTGGACATGGTATGCTGTCTCGGATCGCGTTGTGGATCGGAATAAACGTAGAACAATTCATCGAGAACGATGTCGAGCTGTGTTTCTTCTTTTGCTTCACGCATGGCGGCGTTTTCGATCCATTCCCCTTCATCGACGAAGCCACCGGGGAGGGCCCAGCCATAGGGTGGATTTTTGCGTTTGACGAGGACGATCTTATGATTTTTTTCAATGATGATATCGACAGTGGGCGTTGGATTTCGGTATTCTGGCATAGGGAGCTTCCTCTTTTGAATCGTTGACAGCGTCGTGCGCGTGCAGGGTTAAGCACCGCGTTCGCACGGCCCGCGCCGTGTCGTGGGACAGCGTCGTGCGCGTGCAGGGTTAAGTTTCAGAAGGTATCGGTCGTGGTTTACAAGGTGGACAGCGTCGTGCGCGTGCAGGGTTAAGAGATATCGGATGCATCATCCGGATCATCGAGCACGTCGCCAAGGAGATCGTATTCCCGTGCATCGGAAACGCGTACACGCACGATATCGCCGATTTGCGCGGGTTCTTTGAGTGTATTTTCGTAAGAGAGATAGACCTGGCCGTCAATGCCCTCAGGTGCTTGTCCATAGTAGCGTCCCTGCAAAACGAGTTCATGTTCCGGGCTGACGCCGTCTACGAGGACATCCAATTCGCGTCCGATGAGTTCAGCCATTTTGGCAGCCTGGATTTCTTGCTGTGCCGCCATAATTCTGTCACGGCGTTCCGCTTTGACATGATCTGGCAGCTGATCTTTACGTTCGCCGGCGGGGGTGCCTGGTTCAGGTGAGTACTCGAAGACGCCGAGGCGGTCAAACTGAATTTCGCGAATCCATTGAATGAGCTGATCGACGTCTTCTTCAGTTTCCCCGGGGTAACCGGCGATGAGGCTGGTTCGTAGGACGATGCCTGGAATTTCGCGAAGCCTTCTGAGGAGGGCATCCTGTTTTTCCTGACGGACGCTTCGTCGCATGTCGTCAAGGATGTGCTGAGAAACGTGTTGAAGCGGAATATCGACGTAAGGCAGGATTTTGCCTTGCCCGATGCGTTCGATGAGCGGTTGTGTGAAGTTCCATGGATAGGTGTACATGAGGCGGATCCACTCAATGCCTGGGATGGGTTCAAGCTGATCGAGTAAGCGAAGCAAACCGTCTTCGAGGCCGATATCGTGTCCATAGTGCGTCAGTTCCTGAGCGACGAGGACGAGTTCGCGCACGCCTTTGTCTGCGAGCATACGCGCTTCAGTGACGAGGCTGTCGATGGGGCGTGAGACTTGTTTTCCGCGGATAAGCGGTATGGCGCAGAACGAGCAGCGTCGGTCGCAGCCTTCCGAGATTTTGAGGTAGGCGAAGGATTGGCGATCGACGAGGTCACGCAGGAGAAAGGGATCGGGATATACGGCTTGAGGTGCCTTGGAAAGCTGAATGGCATGGATGATGTCTGGCAGTTGGAAGGTCGTCAGGAAGGTATCGACTTCTGGCAATGCGGCTTTGAGTTCGTCCATTTCTTTTTCGTAGCGGGAAGGGAGGCAACCGGCGACTACGAGGTTTTTGCAACGTCCTTGTTTGTAATCCGCCATTTCGAGGATCGTGTCGATCGATTCCTCAATGGAGGATTGGAGGAAGGCGCAAGTGCTGACGAGGATCGCATCGGCTTTTTCGGGCTCTTCCGTCAGCGTCCAGCCCTGATTTCGGAGAAGGCCGAGCATAAGTTCACTGTCAACGCGCGTTTTGGGGCAGCCTAAAGAAATGAGATAAAGTTTATTATTCATGGTTATTCTCGACAGAGATTGAAAATCATGGTTATTCTCGACAGAGATTGAAAAAAAAGGCGGTCTGATAGACCGCCCTAAAAAGGCTTTTTAAATCCAATGATACTAGGCTGCAGGCACTTCAGCAGCAGGCGCGGTTTCGGCTTCAGCGGGTGCATCGACAGCAGGCGCGGCAGCAGCGGGTGCATCGACAGCAGGCGCGGCAGCAGCGGGTGCATCGACAGCAGGCGCGGCAGCAGCTGTTGCATCGACAGCAGGCGCTGCAACAGCGGGTGCATCGACGGCAGGCGCGGCAACAGCGGGTGCATCGACGGCAGGCGCGGCAACAGCGGGTGCTTCAACGGCGGGCGCGGCAACAGCGGGTGCATCGACGGCGGGTACGGCTTCAACATTATTGAGCGACGGCATAGCGAGGTTTGGCACACCTAAATCAGAGCCGCCCAATCCTAAAGGCGCATCGGAACCAGCCAAGTTGTTGCCAAGGTTTGGCACAGTGGGTGTAGGGAGTGTAGGGATAGCAGGGACAGTGTTGGGGGTTGGTGCCGGTGCAGCGGCATTGGGTGCGACGATCGGTGCAGCGGCAGGTTGATTTGTTGGGATCTCAAGGAGATCGAGCTGTTGAGACGTATTAAAATCAAGTCCCTGGACTTTCTTTTTCTCTTTGGCTTCCGAGCTTGTATCAACAGCAGCCCAAGCGAGTAAGAGACTGAGTAGCATGAAGCAGACGGCGGCACCAGTGGTGAGACGTCTGAAGACGGGGGTTCCGCCGCTTGCGCCAAAGACGGTGTTACCGCCGCCGCCAAAGGCTGCGCCAAGACCACCAGCTTTTCCGGGTTGAAGGAGGACTGTGATGATCAAGAAAACGCAGATAAACACGAAAACGACGTAAACGAAATTCCAAATCATAGTAAGATCACTCAGTTATCGTAAGCTCGTATAAGGAACGAGGAAAATCAAGATAAGCATCAGTCCGAAGACAAAAATGCAGCCTAGCAGTCTATTCAAATCAGCAAGATAGTGCAAGTGATTTTACGGCAAAGCTAGGGATACAGCATTTAAACTTGGCATGAATCCGTCCAAAGCCCGTAGGGCTTTAGGCGTGTAGCCCCCGGCAACGCCGGGGGTAATGGTGAAGCCCAAAATCCCTTGAACCCCGTAGGGGTTCCCAAAAGAATACACGTT
>JAFOHE010000041.1 GCA_017421975.1 Pseudomonadota bacterium | reverse complement strand
GAAAATAATTTGTTCAAAACATCTGAGAAGCGGAATTCCTCTTTCCTCAAATTGTTCATGAATCATAAGCGCATGATTTTGAATATGTTTTAAACACTCCGAAAGTTGCCAAGCATCTTCTATATCTTCAGACTCAATAATCTCATCAGCTAATTTCTGAAACGCTTGTTTTTCATTTGCCGCATCTTCATTTTTCATTATAACATCGACGGGATGCTTAACTTCATCAGCAATTTGCTCATTTTTTGTATGAATATGACATACGTCTTCATCTATTATTTTATCCGTCGATTTTGTCGTGACATTTACACAATTTTGTTTTATCTCTTTAAATTCTATATTTTTATCATCTGTATTTATATTATTACTTTTTTTTGAAGATTTTTTTAATAAAGACGAATCAACTGAATCACTTGATATTACTTCTTCTTTTTTAATACTTTTACGTTTTGAAGTGGCTGATTTTGAAGTTTTGGATGCAACATTTTCATCTTTGATCACTTCTTTTTTGTTATTTTTACGTTTATTTAAAACTATATCTGAAGTCGTTACATCTATTATATCAGTCGAAATTTTTTGTTTACGGCTACGCGTTACTTTTTTTTCAACCGAGGTAACGCATTGATCCTGCTGACCCACATTCGTTATTCCTGCTGACACGGATAAATCATCGGCATTTTGCCTATTATTCTCAGAAGAAGCAGGCACTATCTTTTTCACACGCTTAGATGTCGTCATAACTTACCTCACCAGGCATGAGAGAGATGGGAAGATCAGCCAAACGATTTGCATAAGCATCAAGATCAAGAGAACTCGTGATCCAACGCTGAACCAAAGCCTCAGTCACGACGCCCAACCACGGCCCAGGCTGAAGCATCTGCGCCAAGCGTATCATATTGTTCATCACAAAGCCCTCAAAAAAGTGTCTAAGTTGCTCGGCTCCAGGCATTTTTTTTATGATAGGCATTGTATTCACAGTGACAAAGAATGGGGAATTGCTTCTATTAGTGATCTGACACCCATGGTGCATTAAGAAATCACAAATAAAACAAGCGCCGATCGTACCTAAGTAATGATCGACACGATAGCCATTATTCTCAGGCACAAAGGGCAGACAATCTTGAGGGATAAGCATAAACTGCGCAAAACTCTGAGCGAGTTTTAGGGAATACCGTGGAGGTTCCTGGCTATTGAATTTACTCTGTTCGCCTTGTTTAGACGGCTCGACATAAAGTTTTTTATCTCGCATGTAGGAGACTTCGTGCATTTTGCCACCCAAAGTCAGTGCAGGCCGAGCGCCGCCTTCAATCGCTTGGCGACTTTTTGTTTTTAGCATCACTGAGCCAAGATTTCTCCCCGTCATGACATCAATGACATCCGTTTCCCCGCGATCCAGGATCATGGAGTGCATATAACCGCGCTCAAAGAGGAACTGCGTTTTTGCTTCAGGCACAAATTTGCCGCGATCCACGCGTCGAAAGTATCCATGCGTGACCATTTCATTGAGGACGTGTTCACAGTCATCCGCCGTGTACATACGTTTGGCTGCATCCGAAAGGCGTTCGTATAAGGCATTTTTAGCGACCCAATGATTTGGATTTTGGAGACAAATGGAAAAAGCCTGTTGTACGATAGCGGTGGGTCTAAAGCGGACAGGATCAGGGAAGAACTGGTCTTTTTGTGCGCACACAACCAAATGATGGAAGCGTTTTGCATCAAACTCGGAAGTAGCCAAACACACGACATGTACGACTTTTTCTTTGCGGTTACCGCGTCCGATGCGCTGAACGAGGGATGAAACATCCGCCGGTGGTCCGACGAGAACGATGCGATCAACATCCCCAATATCAATGCCGAGTTCGAGCGTACTCGTTGCGACGCAAACAGCGTGACGCGCTTCAAGAAACTGTTTTTCCGTACGGAGTCTTTCGTCTTTGGAAAGACTTCCGTGATGTGCAAAAACCATAGAAGCAAGTTTAGGCTTTTGCCGAAGTTCAAGAACGAGATTTTCGACGAGTGCGCGTGCATTCGCAAAGACGATCATTTTGCGCACTGGTGATTCAAGCAATAAATTCTCTATAATTTTGGCAGCATCCAATTCGGTTGTGAAACTGTAGACCTCATGTTCAATCGAGCGCGAACCATCGGCGACAGACAAAATGACAGCATTATCGCCCAAAAACTCGCGAGCAATGCGTTCGACTTCAGGTACAGTTGCGCTAGAAGCACAAAAAGCGATGTGTTCATGATTCATGCGCCGGATACGTTCCAAAAGGCATTGAAGCTGATCACCACGTCCACTTGCACTTAACAAATGAATTTCGTCGACGACGACCGTCTGAAGTGCCAAAAAAGACTGTGGTTGTCGGCTCAAAAGTGAATCGAAGGACTCGGGAGTCGTAATAAGAATCGTGGGTGGATTCTCGCGGTGAAAAGAGGGAGTGTCACCCGTTCTGACAGCCAAAGTCAAGCCTGTTGCCTTTACTGGATTCATCAATCGGCGATAGAGATCATTACAAAGCGCCTTTGTAGGCGCAATGACGAGAATAGCTGGCCCTAATTTCTCGGCGTTTGTGTCAGAAGAAGACTTTTTAGGTTGCTTAGGCGTCAAAAACTGCGCACGGATCGCATCAAAATCAGGCAATTCCCGAATCATTCCAGCGCGTCTTCGTTCGAGATTTTTCGCCCCCGAAGCAGCATCATTACGTAACAGCAACAACTCTCTATCGACGATGGCATTACGTGTTTTTTCTCTGCCCATCAGATATCTTTCAATCACGGGAGCAAGAACAGCTTCGGTTTTTCCAGACGCCGTTGGCGCATTTACAAGCACGCTCTTGCCAGCGAGAATGGGCATCACCGATGCCCTTTGAACATCGCGAAGTCTTGGAAAACGCGCAAAAAACGCATGCCATGTATGAGGAAGAGCAACGCGTATCTGCTCTTCCGACGCATACTGATTCGTAGGCTTATCCTTTGGCAAAACTTTATTCTGACCTTAAAAAATGTAATCTGACAGCAGAAGTATTCCAATCATGCTTTTGCCAATCGCGACATTGGCAAAAGCAAAGCTCCGGGGACAACACTCGGAATTTTAAAACTTAAAATCCGCAGGTGTGATGGAGTGAACCAAAGGTTCATCAAACGCAGTCATGACTTCGCATCCATCTTTTGTGACGACGAGCGTATGTTCAAACTGTGCGCTCCATTTTCTGTCATTTGTGACAGAAGTCCAATGATCATCCAAGATATGCAAGCGCCAGTCACCGGCATTAATCATCGGTTCAATGGTAAACGTCATACCTTCTCGAATACGCAGCCCGTGTCCTGCGCGACCAAAGTGCGGGATCTGCAAATTTTCATGGAAGGCTCGGCCGATGCCGTGTCCGACGTAATCACGCACGACGCTAAAACCACGCGGTTCTGCGAAGGCCTGAATTGCAGCACCGATATCACCGATACGCGCATCCGGACGAACTTGTGCAATACCGATTTCCAGGCAACGGCGCGTCGTTTCAACCAAATTGATAGCATCAGGCGATGGCTTGCCACAATAAAATGTCGCATTGACATCCCCATGCCAACCATCCAAAATGGAAGTGATGTCAATGTTCACGATATCCCCATCTTTCAAAATTGTCTTTTTGCTTGGAATACCGTGACAAACGACTTCATTAACAGAAATGCAACATGATTTGGGATACCCTTCATAATTCAAAGGGGCAGGAATCGCATGATGTTTAATCGTGTAGTTATACACAAAATCATCGATTTCGAGCGTACTGACGCCTGGCTCGACCATTTTTCCCGCTTCGATCAATGTCTTCGAAGCGAGTCGACAAGCCTTTCGCATTGCTTTAATATCTTCGGCACTTTTAAGTATGATTTCTGGCATTTTCACATTTCCCAAGCATAATCGACATTATGCACTTTGCATGGGACAGTGTGCGTCTTTTTCTGCAAACGGCGCACGCTCTCACCGTTAATGTTTGTTTACCATGACAAAACTGAGACTAAAAAAGGCTATCTAAGCGCCCAAAGTGTCACTGATGGCGGAATTTTCGCATTTCAAGTATCAGAATGTATTCGAACAAATGAGCTGAATCGAAGCGAGTTGGCCATTGGCACTTTTTCCAGAGATACCCGTAACCACATAACCTTTTGGGCACGTCAGTTTGAATTCACCATCGGGCAAGCTAGCCATATCCACAGTTTTTGTTTGCTGCACATTGGAGACGACTTTGTTATTGACAAGATGACGTTCTGTTGACACACGCTGACGCGTCAATTCTTTTCCGTCAAGTAGAACAGCCACATAGAGCGTTGCATTTGACGCGTTAATCGCAGATGCATCGCCGAGCGTTACGCTATATTTTCCATCTACAACAGATACGAAATGTTTTTCGGTAGCAATGGCTTTTTTCCCATTTTCGGTTGTGTACACGCGAAATTCGAGCGGCAAAACGGCCGAAACAGCCAAAGCATTTTGGTCCACAATTTCGCCAGAATACTCAATAAACGTCTGTAAGTTTTCAGCAGCCTGTGCCTCCAGAGCATTTCCGTTGAAAACAGCCAACGTAGAGATGCAAACTAGACATATAATACCAATTCGTCTTAACATTTTTGATTAGCCTCTTGGCGCAACCATTGTGCAACGCACACTTTGAAAGAATTTGTGCGTTTGCCACATCGTCCAATCCTACATTTTGTTTTTGCATTGCGCCTGGTCATGAGAACCAAATGATTTGAAGTTTCTACACCGAGAATAGACCTCAAAGCTGAGCGAGAAAACGCGTGATACACAACACACGTTTTTTCGCTCAAGGCGATATATATTCGCCGACGACACGTTTTATTTAACGCTAATGTGCCCACTCTTTATTCTGATGATGCGCACATTGTTCGCCAACCATTGAAGCATCCCCTTAATTGTTACGTTTTTGTTGGGCCTCAATATAGTTATTCAGTTCCCGAACTTTACGAGCAGAATTTTCGAGTGTGCTAATTTTCGCCACAACTTCACGAGCTTTGTCGATGTTACCATCTTTGGCATACGCACGAGCATCTTTCACAAGATGTTCCATATACTCCGATTTAAGTTTTGGCATCAGCAATGACGAAATATCAGAATAGAAGACACTGTCCATAGATACTTTGGAGAAAGCATCAATATCCTGAGCCAATTCATCTGTTTTCTTTTGGCGATACTCGCGATTTGCCGCCATCATCTTTTTATTGAGTTCATCTTCTTCATCAAGAAGCGTCATATATTTTTCAATGAGTTCCCCAGTATTAAACTCAGGGATACTGACTTTTTCAGCATCACGGAAGCTGTTACGTGCATCTTCGAGGTGTTTCTCGGCGTAGAAGATGACGCCATTTTCGATGTTCTTTGTCAGGATCTCGATGTCACTCTCTTGTTTTTTGACTTCTTCTTTACGCGAATTATAGCCAGCCCACGAGATAACGAGGAAGATGAATGCCCCCAAGCACACGCCAGCCGCAATACATATCATCGCATACGCCCATCCCGGCGTTTCGCGATTTGGTTGCATATTGCCGCCATAGGACATCATATAAGGACTGGTGAGCGGTGAAATGGGTGGCGGAGCCCATTGTGGTGCTGCCAATCCGCCGCCAGCACGTTCAAGCATCGTTTCCGATTGCGTCGGTGCGGGCGCGGGTGCGGGTGCGGGTATGGGCGCGGGCTCAGTTTTGCGCAAGTTAACGCGAGCATCCGATGCGGGTGCAGGCGCTGGAGACGGAGATGAGCCACTATTCTTATTCGGATAATTGATGGGATGTGCCGCTGCACCTGTTTTAGGCTTAGCCTGATTCGGATGAAGGTCTATGATGCGTTCGCCAGTCCACAGTTCAGCAGGATCACCGCCACTCTGCTCAAAGCGGAAACGGAGATTACCGATTTCAATAATATCGCCATTACGCAACTGTGATTTGAGAATGCGATCCCCGTTTAGGAAAGTACCATTCGAGCTTCCGGGATCCATGATTCTGAAGCCGCCGCGTTCTTTTTCGATCGTAATATGCTGACGGCTGATGGAGTTATCCGCGATCACGATTTCATTTTTATTGCTGCGACCGATCCCCGTGTGTTCACGCACGATATTGTATTCTGGTTGATCCGTTGTGCCGGCCAGGACGACCAACTTACCTTCAAGCGGTTCAAATTCGAAGGCTTCCATCTGGATCTGCGTTTTTTCGCCGTCCGCTTCTTCCTCGTCCTCATCGAAGCCAACCATATCCAACATCTGTGTTTTTTCGCCTTCACCGCCTTCTTCCTCATCTTCCCAAAGCAGTTCATCGTCATTTGCGTTAGGATCAATGGAAGATTCATTTGCATTTAAATCGGCGGCAGCAGGTTTCGAAGCCTCAGCAACTGCCATGGCTGCTGCAGCGATGCCAGGCATTGGCGGAATTGATGGGGCTGATGGTGCCACACTGGGAATTCCGGGGGCTGATGGTGCCACACTGGGAATTCCGGGGGCTGATGGCACCACAGGAATACTGGGGGCTGCAGGCACCACAGGAATCTCAGGCTTAGAGGAAACAGCTTCAGCTGCGGCTTCAGCCTCCGCGTCAGGCGCTTCCTCTGCACTTCCAGCAAACGAAGCATTGATGGCATCAACCGACAATAAGGATGGTTCATCCGACACATTGGGCGACGGCGATTCAGTTTCCGCCGAAAGGCCATTCATAAAATCATCCGCTACGGAACTCGATGTCTCCGGAAGCGAAGACGGAATCTGATCCGGATCAAGTGCCATTGTCTCATTGAGATTCGGATCGGGAACCATAGAAAAATCCGAAGCATCGGGAGAAGCCGATGCAGGCTCCGGATTGGATGGCACACTTGGCGGCGCAGCTGGTACAGCAGGAACGGGAGGCTTCGGCAAACCCACAGGAGGCAATAACGGTGACGAACCGAGCGGTTTTAACGTCGATGCAGGGCGCGATGCACCTGGCACAGACAAGGGCTTCAAACCCATTGAGTTGGGGGCATGAAGCTGCGGAAGCTTAGGAATACCGCCACCAAGCGGTTTCGAAGTGCTGCCAAGGGAAGGTATACGGGGTTTTAACGTAGAATTATTGTCTGCCATTATATTGTTTCCACTTAAATTCAGTGACTAAAGCACTGCCAGAACAAATCGGTCACATTGCTCCCAAAATAAGCATCTCTTTCTAAAACACTCTTTCACATCTTGCAAGAAATCCATGATCCTTCGCTCGATGAAACCACGTTTTTTTGCGCTTTTGCACTTATGACATACATTTATCGTCCGTTATCTGCAATTTTTTTTGCTAACGTTAACCTTAAAGCCCCGATGATCGACTTTTTCAAAATAGCGCAGACAATGAACCGCCCAGCTTTCCCGATTTGCTTATTTTTATTTGTCCTACTCATTCCCACACTTTCCTTTGCTCAGGATGACCTAACTTCAAGAAAGCGACTGACCAATGTCCGAGGACTTGGCTTGGCAAATGCGCTCGTCGCGAGTGCCACGGGGACTGCAGCCATCTGGCACAATCCCGCCACCATTGCTGCTGCCATGATGTACGCCGTTGATACCACGTATCGCTTTCAGAATAACGATTCCACACATGGCTTTCAGGTTAACCTTCTTGATATGAAAAGCAACCAGTATGTTGGGGCACAAATCGGTTACATCTATGAACATTCCAGCGTCGATGGTCAGTCTCAACATTACAACCACATCCGTCTCGGCCTCGGCATTCCGCTGGCAACCGACATTGTCAGCATTGGTGTATCAGGCTCTTATGAACACATCAAACGCGACGGAGAGAAATTCCTTTCCATGGGCACAATGGATGTCGGCGTTCTTATTCGCCCCGTGAAGAGCCTCTCACTCGGCATCACGGCATCCAATCTTTTTGTCGGTGACTACGAAGCCTACATGCCGCGCATGATCTCAGCAGGCATCGCCTTCAATTCCCTTGAACTTGGCCTTAACCTGATGTTCGAGACTGCCTTCAATCTCAGTGCTGAAACAATTAAAGACACGGGTTCCTTTGCCGTCGGTGTTGAGTATGTCCTTCAGAAGATGTTCCCCATTCGCGTTGGCTATCGCTATGAAATGGCAGGCGAAATGCACGTCATTTCGGCCGGACTTGCATTCCGTGACAGCGGCGGGCGTTTTGGCTTGGATCTCGCGTATCAACATCTTTTTGAGCCCTCGAACAACGACCTTTTTCAGGCAAGCTTCAGTGCTTATTTCTAGAACTGTCTTTTGCCAACCCACAACGGGGCGTTGCGGGGTGTCCCCGCTTGGGGGGTAGGGGCATATGTTCCCAAGGATAAACGTGCCATCACGCGTTTATCCTTGGAATATAGCCCCGTAGGGGGCTCTCCCCCTTCCCCTCATTCTGAAGACACATTTTGATACTTCTTTCATTTCGTCCCCGAAGCGACTGGTATTTTGCTCACGATTCAAGCAGATGCGTCGAGAAGTGCTTTTCCCCTGTTTTTCTTCAAGATGGTCAAGAATTGTGTTATTTAGAGGCGTGTATGGAAAGCATGACACCGAAAGCGATTCCATGTTTTGCCATACCATGGTCATGCCGATTTGCGGCATACAACTGATCATTGTCCTGCAACGTTTCTCCGAATCACCATGGCAAAATCAACAATCAAAACAGACTATTCTTCAGAAGAAATCGAGGGTTTAATCGAGGAATTCAGTTCAAAACTCGAAACGCTGCGTATTCGATATGAACAGTATTTTGTCGGTGCCGAAAAGAAACCGCCGACGCAGTTACGTATGGATGTTGCCCGTATCATGCGTCTGTTTGAGCAACTCAATGTCACGAATTCAACGAACAAATTTCGCATTCGAACGCTGACACAAAAGTTTACCAGTTATTCGACCTACTGGAACAGGACTCTACGCGAAATCGAAGACGGCACGTACAAAAGGCACGTTGCCAAAGCCCAGCGTGAGCAGGAGCGCATTAAACGGGCCGAGGAGCATAAAAAATCCGCCCCGACCTCGACGGTGCGCGCTTCTAAAGGCGCCGCAGGTGTCGCCGATGAAGCAGAAGCTTTTCTTGCGAGCCTCGGAATTGCATCGCCAGGTTTTGATGATGACGATATGTCAGATACGCCGCCGACGCCAGTCGCTGCTGTGACACCGCAACAAGCCAGACCACAGATATCCCCGATGCCAGGCACGCCGACATATCTGTCGCCGTCTACCGATCCGCATCAAGCAGCCACGGCATATTCAATACCGCAAATGCCTGGGGCGGCGCGACCTTCTGTACCGCAAATGCCTGGGGCGGCGCAGCCTTCTGTACCGCAAATGCATGGGGCGGCGCGACCTTCTGTACCGCAAATGCCTGGGGCGGCGCGACCTTCTGTACCGCAAACGCCTGGGGCGGCGCGACCTTCTGTACCGCAAATGCCTGGGGCGGCGCGACCTTCTGTACCGCAAAT
>JAFOHE010000384.1 GCA_017421975.1 Pseudomonadota bacterium | reverse complement strand
AAGGCATCATGTTTCGGAACGCCTTACAAAAGGCGATTGTCGTGAATTTCCTTTTAGTAAGAAATCGGTTCCGAACCAACTATAAAGCCACATCTTTGTGGGACACCAGTGTTGTCACTAAAAGATTTATTCTTTGCAAATGAGATTGACTGTGACATTGACGTCAAAGTACATATAATTTATGAGCAGGATACGGATGATATTATTAATCAATATATCGTATTTTGTAAGGTGTTGACAGCACAGTACAAACAATGTGGACAGACGCGCAAAGCAATCGAAGAAATACTTCGGATTTGTCGCGATAGAAAAGTTCTTGTCGAATATCTGAAACAAAGGAAGACTGTAATTATGGATATCATGACAACTCTGTTTGAACAGGATTATATGACAGCTTTATATGGAAAAGAATGGGAAAATAAGGGAAGGATTGAAGGAATAATTGAAGGCCGAAATGCAGATCGGTTGAATTCAATTCGAAATCTCATGTAATCACTGAGTATTTCCTCTGAGAAAGCAGCGTCATTGCTCAAGAATCCTATGAAGGAACAGAAAATATATATTAAGGCGTTGTCTCAAGATAATAAGTAGAGCCAGCGCACGATGTTATGCATAACATGTGTATTCATGTATGCATTAGACATACATATAGCGTATAGGTCACTTTCCATACGATCATGCTTGAGCATAAAGTGATCGCATAAACTTGAATCTTTCATGAATTTTGTTAATAATGCCAAATTGCCATTGATGTAATCATGGAATTTTCTGTCGCAGAATAGGAGTGTTGGTGATGAAAAAGAATCGATTGTTTTTATTGGCATTGTTGGGTGTTTCAGTTGGTGCGACCGCATGTCACGACGATGTGTCTGGTATCACGATTCGTGATTTGGTGTGTAAGCCATCAGAGGTCAAATGTGAAAGTGGATCGATAAAGCGATGTGTCGGGACGGATTGGCAGACCGTGGCTTGTCCTAATAATACTTGTGCAGACGAAAAAAATTGTGCGCTGGAAGAAAGTATGGTCTGCACGCCGAAGGATGTATATTGTAGTACAGACCACGTCAGAGTCGTACGCTGTGCCGATGACGGAAAATCTTTAACAGAGACAACGTGTGCCCATGGACAGATTTGTGATGCCTCCGACGGTGCGGTCAAGTGCTCTTCACCAGAGGAGGTTGTTGAATGTAACGTAGGGGCAAAATCGTGTTCTGAGGATGCCCTAAAGATACGGACTTGCCTGGACAATCAGCGCTGGGGCGATTTTGAACCTTGCGGCAATGATCAGCACTGTGATGCTTCCAAAAATGCGTGTGTCCCAGGCAGTATTGAATCAGCCTGTGTTTTGGGTGATTTTGAGTGTTCCAGTGACCACTTATCGTACCGGCGTTGCGGTGAGAGCGGTTGGAGTGATATGACGCCATGCGAAGGCGGCCACGTCTGCAATGCGAATGTGAAGGATTGCGTTTTGGATGAGGCATGTGATGAAGGTGAAGTGCGTTGTTCAGCAGATCTCAAACAGAGCGAAAAATGCAGTGCGACAGGGGCGTGGGATGTGACGGATTGTGGCGAGGATGAACTGTGTGACGCAGGTGAATGTAAAAAAACAGTCTGTACACCCAATGTCAATATCTGTATTGAGGCAGGTAAATCAACGGGCCTATATGCCTGTACGCCAAGCGGCCAAAAAGGAAGTTTGATCGATTGGTGCATCGCCTGTAATGATGATCATACCGCATGCGCCGACCCCTGCGAAGAAAAAGAGACCAAATGTTCGCAAGACCTGCTTGAATCATTTGTATGTAAAAATGGTCTATGGGAAAAAAATGAATTCTGTGCCGATACGCAGCTGTGCGATGAGGGAGAATGTAAAAATACCATTTGTCAGCCCAATGTGCCATTCTGTTGGGGAACGGGGCGCTCTGCCGGTATGTATGACTGTACGCCGAGTGGTCAGCGAGGAGATAATATTTCATATTGCCAGGGATTTGAATGTCATGACGCTTCAATGTGTAACGAATGTACCACCGGCTCGACTTCATGCACTGAAGAAGGCGTGTTCCGCATTTGTATAAATGGGTTATGGCAAGATATGACTGATTGCGGTAATAAAGAAAGTTGTAGTGCCGATCCCAAAGAACTTGGTTGTAATTGTACAGCCGCCAGTGCGTTGACGCCGATACAGCCTTCAACGCGCTGTAATGATGATAAATCTCTTCTTCAGGTGTGTGGCACGCAAACCAAAGACGGCATTACTTTTAAAGCATGGGAAACGCTTCAGGATTGTGCCGGTCCCGATTTGTGCGAAGATACTTCCAAAACGCCCTATTGTAAGTGCAATGCAGACGGCATTTCGTGTAATGGTCAAACCCTTCAGGTATGTAAAGGTGGGCGTCTGACTGACGACCAGACGTGTTCCGAACACGAAAAATGTGATGCCGAAGCCAAGACTTGTATTTGCGAAGAAAAGGCGATTCAGTGCAGTTTGGACGGCGGTAGGGATGTTTGCTCTGACGGCAAATGGAAGTCGCAGCCTTGTGGAAAAAGTCAAACGTGCAATGAACAAGTAGGGGCTGTCTGCGTCAATGACAATGGTAATATTTGTAAATCGGACGATACGGCTTGCCACGGCAATACGCTCGTCTCATGCGTAGATGCGATCTTTGATGCCGTTGAAACGTGTTCCACATTTTGTGCATACAATGACAAAGGCATCGCAGCTTGTGCCAATAAATGTACGCCAGATTATCAGTTCTGTTCCGACGACTATCTTTCCATTCGCATGTGTGGTAAGGATGGCGTGACGACAACAGACAAACGCTGTCCAGAAGGAGAACGCTGTATTCAAGTCAGTGCCAAAGAAGCCAAATGCGAAGCCAAACAGTGCGATGAAGGCACATTCTCGTGCAAATCAAACGTTGTCATGGCATGTCATCACAATGCGTGGGTGGAATTGGCCGATTGTGAAAACAGTGCATTGGTCTGCCAGAGTGGTAAATGCGTGCCTAACGCGGTTTAATGTTTTGTCCTATTGGTGTGCCGCCACGCATCGCTATGCGATACGTGGCGGTTGGTTGCTTATCGTATCCAATACGGTTAAAATACGCATTGCTTTTGAAAAAAAATTTATTATTGTTGTGGACATAATTAATGAGATTATTCGAAAAAATTTAACTCTTTGGCGGGCGCGACGCCCGCATCCCCAGGTATAGTCACATTAATACCGTCCGCAACAATATAATATTAATAATAAAAGATATTAACATCTTAGGATGCCTTTGGATAAGGCGATTTTATAGATAAATGTTTTTTCTATTTTGCCAAATACGAGTGACACTTTTTCGCCTTGGATTTTAGTCACGACGCCTTTGCCAAGTACTTGATGCACCAATGTTTGTCCGACAAACGGCGCGTCTGTTTCATGTAAAGGCGCGTGTTTTAACTTCTCGTTTGATAATGATGTTTGTGAAGTGCCGGAAACATGGTTTGTTTCTGATGAATGTGTATGTTGTTTGAACTGCTTTTTCGGAACATTCGATGAGGTTTGCGATTGAATCTGAATGGGCGTTTCAATTTCACGGTGATTGATCGCTGGTGTGAATGCCTTTTCGTTCATCGATATCCCAAGCAAATGATCTAATTTTTCATATTCATTACGCGTCAAAATTGTAGAAAATCCACCAATATGGGATTCATGGGCATGCCGATTCACACCAGCATATTGCAAACTGGCGTTTTCATAACGCCAAAACTGGAAGACTGCTTCATTCATCAACGAATCATTAAATACGCCCATAGAACATAACAGATCAAAATCTTTAACCATCAAACCTGTCACGCGCTGAAAAAGCATTGGTTCCAATTGTGTAATGACGTCTTTTAAGGTTTCTTCGCGATATTCCGACAAATACATAAATATCGGGATACGTGTGGCAAATTTAATCAATTTTTCCTGTATTTCCTTACGCTTTGATTTGATTTCCTTTTCCTCCGCCGTGATTTCTTTCTTTGCCTTGGGCGTTCTCTCATCTTCGGCAGTTTTCTTGGCTTTCTTTACATCACGCGTTTTATTGATAATCAGTTCGATGTCTTTATTCAACGAACGAAATCCCTCGATTTTCATCAGGGCTTCTAGTGCAGTGGGATTGGCAAGTATTTTTGAAAGCGTAAAATTGTCAACGTTGACGAGGAGGGCGGATTGCCAGCGTTTGGCAAGCATTGCTCCTGAAACGCCGTTTGAAGCCAAATCAAGTATCTGTGCGGCATCCACAGTTGTCATGCCGCTGCCATCGTACGCAAGCACAGGCAAAAATCGTATAAACGCCTCGATTTTTCGCTCGTGGTTGAGATTTCCGGTATTGAGCTGGCAACTGTATTCCGATACCTGCCTAAGCGCCCGATTGAGCGCAAAATCGAAGATATAGCACAAGTTTTTCAGTATCTCATCTGTGCCGTCGTCCTTTTTAACTGTCCACGGTGACTGCACGCGAAAGGCTGCCTGAAAATACGTCTCTGGAGATTTGCAATTTCGAAGCATCAAAATCCCCGTCCAGGGCCGCACTGTCACGCCCGTCGTCAGTTTACCACATGATAGTGTGATCGTCTTTGTACATAACGGATTCATTTCTTTTGTACAATCATGTAAATCGCAGTTCATTGAATCGAGTACTGGCGGCAAAGCCGCCGCACCGTTGCCAGCCCCCGTTCCAGCACATACATTGATGGCATAATCGTGATAAAATTTATTATTCTTTTTCCGCATTAGATTGCGCATTGCAAAACATGACGCGACATCGGGCATAAACCATAAGGTATGATTCAATATGCTCAAAAGCCTGATATCCGAAAATGGAAGCGCAGGTTTGGTCGCACCCATCTTGAGTTCGTCAATACTATGTTCTTTATAATCCCCGCGAATCAAATCGAGCCATTTTTGTACATATTCTTCATGCATAAACCGAGCGTTTTCTCCTTCTCCTTCTGCTTTAAAAAATACATTTAAATCGAATTCATTAAATTCACCGCCTTCAGCAATTTTTTGAATTTCATGTGGCAAACGATACGTCATTAAAATCATCTGAGTCAAAGCTGCATAAGGGTTGTT